>CALBPH010000222.1 GCA_937899365.1 uncultured Leptolyngbya sp. | reverse complement strand
CCCTTTTTATCTCCGGCTGCGCCTTCTTCATTCTTGGGTTCTTCGACAACTTCATTGTCGTTCCCCTTGTCTCCACTGTCAGGGGTTTCTGGGGTTTCTGGAGTCTCTGGGGTCTCAGGAGTTTCTGGAGTCTCTGGGGTGTCGTCTACCGGCGGGACGTCAGGGGTGTCGATAATATCTCCTTCAGATTCAGGCGGGGTATTGTCTGATAGTGTCTGAACGGATGCGTTCTGGAACCCTGTTAAGAGACCATTAAATGCTTGTTTGGGGCGATAGTTTTCATCAAAGGGGAGAGCGTCGTCATATCCCTGAAAGAATCCAGGTATCCAGGAGTAGCGGTCGGTAACGCCCCAAATTGTGACTGAATCGCAGTTGCCTGCTTCTGCACAGGTGTCTACGATTGTCTGGTAAATTTTTGCCTGGTTGGCCTGTCTGGCGGCTGTTAATGGCTGCTTAACGCGAACGTCAGCCTCTGTAAACTGGACTTCCAAGCCCAAATTCCCAAGGCGTTTCATATTTTCTGCAACGCTGGTGAAGTTACGAGGGTCGTCCTCTGACATATGCATCTGGAAGCCCACCCCATCAATGGGAACTCCTTTTGCTTTCAAGTCAGACACTAGCTGAAAAGCCCGGTTAGATTTTTGGTTGACTTCTTCTATTCTGTAATCGTTGTAGAGTAACTTGGCGTCGGGGTCGGCTTCGTGGGCCCACTTAAAGGCCAGTTCTATATATTCTGGGCCAATCTTTTGTAGCCAAAATGAATTACGTAGCTTGCCGTTATCATCAACAACTTCATTGACAACGTCCCATACTTTAATTTGTCCCTTGTAGCGGCCAACAACAGTCTTAATATGGGTTTCTAGAATGTTGAGTAGCTGCTGACGGCTAAAGTTTCCCTTTTCGAGCCATTCTGGATTATCAATGTGCCAAACGAGGGCATGCCCCCTAAGATCCATGTCGTTTTGTTTGGCAAAGCTCATTAAGTCATCGGAATCCCGAAAGTTAAACTTGCCCTGTCCAGGTTGCATGAACTTGAACTTCATTTCGTATTCAGCGGTGATGCTATTAAATTCCCGAGCGACAGTCTCGCGATATTGCTTATCATCTCTGATACGATTGATCTTTACCGCTGCCCCAATCGTCATGTTTTTCTTGTCGGCTGCGGAGCGTAATGTGAGATCGTTGTTGTTCATGACTGAAGTAATTTAATGTCTCAGATAATTGATTCTGTTAGCCAAGCGATAGATACGACCTCACCACAAAATTTCATCGTGGGGTTGCCACGACAACACATAGTCTTTTGTTAAAACTGTCACCTATACCAGAGGCACACTCTGCAACAGAAAAGTATTGGGAGGCACTCTGCACCGAAAACCTAGGCGGAGCAGAAAACCACACCGCAAGACTTCTGTTAGATGTAGATAGGTAACAAATTAATGCGGTGACAAGGGTCGATATGTTGCCAAAAAATAGACCTTATATTCAAAGTGCGCAAAGCCATGTTTATGCAATGAAAGAAGAAAGATAGAACGAAATACAAACAAGATATCTAGGATGTGGGCTATATGGCAGCCGCCTATAATGAAAAGAGTGTGAGCATTTGATAAAGAAGTCCCTATAACGCTGCCCACAGAGCTTTTTTGACAAAAACCAGGTTAATTTAATTTCTTTTTATACCCTAACAGTCTGAGTGTTAATAGCGATCTAAATGACACACCTCTATTACGTAAACTTGGGTATCTGATCGATCTGTTGAAATGGGTAAAACATTCAAAATAAATAGGGTTGATATTTTTATTTTCAGGAACGAAACTCTCTTTAAAGCAGACCTATGTTTTGTCTGCTACTAGCTTCTGAGCGATTTTATCCGTAAAAATCCCGTTGGGAATCTGGGGGAGGTTTGCGATCGCAAACCCCAAAAAACCAAAAACGTCAGCGCCCATGATTCAATCCCTTTACAATCCCGAGTTCCTCACCTTGTAAGCAATCTCCTCAATTGGCAAATTCTCACTATCCCAATCGCCATACCGCAGCTGTAGCCGTCGCTCCTTTGCATACTGCACCAGCTGACCGCCATACTTTTCTGCCTCAGGCCCCAACCCCTGAATCCGTACTTTTCCGTTAAACACCGTCGCCCGAGCTAGATAAATAACCAAATCATCCCGAGACGGTCGGTTAACCGTCGTACTCGCGGTCAGATGTGCCACCCCCCGCTCATCCATTTCCTGGGTCAACGCCATGGCCGTATTACGAATACCCCGAATCGCCACAATCGCTGCGGCAACCGCCATGGTGATATCCACCCCGTCATCCGTCAAAATTTGATTGTTCGACAAATACTGAAAATTTCGCTCCCGTAAATCATCCCTAATCCGACGATGAATTAAGTTCTGGGGATTGTAATGGTTAAGCGCCCCCACAATCGCCCCACAGGCCGCCCGAGGTTCACGCCAGGGAGACTCACGGGTTTTACCGTAAACCTGTTTGTCACCATCACGAAACCGGCCCACATGGGTCTTTAGATCAATGGCCACCAACGATATCGACTTCGGATTACCCGCATAGATCCGCTGCTTGAGCTGTTCGTCCAGCTCGTGGGCCACGGTCACATGGGCCAGGGTGGCTCCGTTATCCGTCCCCCCACCCGCCGGGAAAAACGCTTCCAGCTTGAGTTCACCAATTTCTGAGAGGGTGGCAAAC
>CALBPH010000221.1 GCA_937899365.1 uncultured Leptolyngbya sp. | reverse complement strand
AGAGGATTTGAGATGACCATTGCAATGGGCCGTGCTGGAGCAGATCGAGGCGTGTTCGACGTCGTCGATGACTGGCTCAAGCGCGATAGATTTGTGTTCGTCGGGTGGTCCGGATTGCTGCTATTCCCCTGCGCCTTCATGGCGATAGGTGGCTGGCTAACGGGCACGACATTTGTAACATCGTGGTACACCCACGGACTGGCGTCTTCATATATTGAAGGTGCTAACTTTTTGACCGTGGCGGTGTCTTCACCAGCGGACAGCATGGGCCATTCCCTGCTGTTGCTGTGGGGTCCTGAAGCCCAGGGTGATTTTGTTCGCTGGTGCCAAATCGGCGGATTGTGGGCGTTTGTAGCGCTCCACGGTGCATTCGCACTGATCGGCTTCATGCTGCGTCAGTTCGAGGTAGCGCGTCTGGTGGGCTTGCGTCCGTACAACGCGATTGCGTTTTCGGCACCGATTGCCGTATTCGTATCGGTATTCTTGATGTACCCGCTGGGCCAGTCGAGCTGGTTCTTTGCACCGAGCTTTGGTGTGGCGGCTATCTTCCGATTCCTGCTGTTTTTGCAGGGCTTCCACAACTGGACGTTGAACCCGTTCCACATGATGGGAGTAGCGGGCGTCCTGGGTGGCGCGCTGCTGTGTGCGATTCACGGAGCGACCGTGGAGAACACGCTGTTTGACGATGGCGACGGTGCGAACACGTTCCGAGCATTTGAGCCGACGCAGGCAGAAGAGACCTACTCGATGGTGACAGCAAACCGATTCTGGTCCCAGATTTTCGGTATTGCGTTTTCCAACAAGCGTTGGTTGCACTTCTTCATGCTGTTTGTGCCTGTGACCGGATTGTGGATGAGTGCAGTCGGCATTGTGGGTTTAGCCTTGAACCTGCGAGCGTATGACTTTGTGTCTCAGGAAACGCGAGCAGCGGAAGACCCTGAATTCGAAACGTTCTACACCAAGAACATTCTGTTAAACGAAGGTATTCGTGCGTGGATGGCTCCTCAGGACCAGCCCCACGAGAAGTTTGTATTCCCCGAAGAGGTACTACCTCGCGGTAATGCACTCTAGGACCTAGTTAGCTAGTGAAAAGGCCCCGCTTCCCTGAGGCGGGGCCTTTTTTTGTTAACTATTCGTCACTAAAGCCTCGAACTAGAAACCTATGCTATAGTGCGATCAGCACAAAGTGCTCCTGGTACTAAAACCGTTTAGGGATAAGGAGGTGATGCCCATGAGTGACAGTAGTTGTATACGCGTGGGTCTTCAGGTTGATGTAAGCCGGCTGTGTGCCGGGGCTGTTCTTTAGAAACAGCTTCATTCTTTTGAAACTGACACGCTAGAGTTCCTTCCGGCAGTCTGGTTTCAACCTAAGACCCCACTAGACCGCTCCTATCTCTGAAGTTGCCTAGGCGCTTCCTCGATAGGAGCGGATAGTTTTTAAAAGGGGTATTGATGATTAATCAATTTCTTTATTAAGAATGTCTGGTCTCCTTTCTCCTGACGAAGTTCAGTCACAACTCACTGCATTGCCTGACTGGATACTTGAAGGCAAAATCATTCGGACCACTCTCAGCTTTAAAGGTTTTATAGAAGCCATAGAGTTTGTCAATCAGGTTGTAGCGCCTGCCGAAGCAGCAGGGCATCACCCTGATTTATCCATTTCTTATAATAAGGTCACCATTAGTCTGACCACCCACGACGCGGGAGGGCTGACTCAGAAAGACTTTGCCATGGCAAAAACGCTGTCAGCGTTGTCATAACTCTCCTTCGGTATTGAGAGTCTAATCAACTGCATACCAACTCAAGATTTTTACTCAGAAGGTCCTCCCTTAATACATAGGGGAGGACCTTCTGAGTATCTGAGACAAGGTCGCACTTGAAGACGTAACAATCAACCCAAACCCAATGCCCTAAGTTCCTGTCATCAGTCGACTCAACATAACAGGCACGTAAATATAGTGTTGGTCACATTGACCAGGACAACGCATAGGGCTGAGAAGCATTAAGTTCGTTAATTTGCTCCGCCACCGTCCTACACCACGATCTGCTCCTAATAGAAATCAAAACCCAAGCAGGTTACCTAACAACATTTTTCTCAACTCCCGTCATTGGTCAATCGCTCAGTGTGATTGGTCAAAATTTCCTATGCCTTGAAAAGGGTTTATCTAAACCTCAAAAAATGAATGACTGTTTTTTATTAAAAAAAACTCCTATTCAAAGCCTCAAAGAGGGTTTCAACCAGCTAGATAATTCATAAATTGTCCTCAACACGTATCCATCAAAGATTCACTCAGATAAAAAGAGTAAAAAGCTCACTAATAGAAACGTAATTTTCCATACCAATTAAACAAACATAAAATTCGCCCTTAGATTATGCAAAATATGCATAAAATTCATTTAATAATTAGATTTTACTCAAAGAAAAGCAGATTTTTGTATTGAATAAGTGAACATAGTATGCAGTCAAAACTATTCAATTTTTACATGAAACACATGAATAAAAGTAATTTCTCTTTGAAAAGAGTATTCATTTGAACACATTAAAATTGCATTAAATGCAGGTTAAATTTTTCTGAGAATTCTGTATAAAAACGTACTGAAACTGGCTAAAATTCCCTGCTAGCTTTTACTCAAGAGATTTCAATTAGTAGCAATTCTTTAGAAAGAATTGCCGTTGGTCTCGTTAATTAGGTGTGAGAAATAACAAAAAATGGGTAATGCTTGGAAAGCCTTAATGGCTGGCCCGCTGTTCTTAGGTGCGGTTTTTTCTAGTTCTAATATTGCTGCAGAGGCTGCTGAAACTGTCAGTGTTGATGCCCTAAGCAACTCTGAGTCAATCCAACTGGCTCAGGTTACTAGCGTTTCTGAGTTATCTGACGTTCTACCGTCTGACTGGGCTTACACTGCACTGCAGCGGCTGGTTGAGGAGTACGGATGTCTCGAGGGGTATCCTGACCGTTCCTACCGTGGCAACCGCGCTATGACTCGTTATGAGTTTGCTGCTGGTTTAAATGCTTGTTTGGATGTGATTGTTCAGCTCATTGGTGGTGGTGACGACCTTGACACTATCCGTCGCTTGCAAGAAGAGTTTGCTGCTGAACTTGCTACTATCCGTGGTCGCGTTGACACCCTAGAAGCTGATGTTGCTGAGCTAGAAGCTAACCAGTTCTCTACAACGACCAAGCTGAAAGGGCAGTTGGACGCTCACTTGGTTGTTCCTTTTGATGGTCCTGACGATGAGGACGAGGTTACTTTCCAATATCGTACTCGTTTGAACTTAGATACTAGTTTTACTGGTGAAGACCGTTTACGTACTCGTCTTCAGTTTGGTGACAATTCTGGCGCTCTTAGTGGCGCTCCCGGTGGTTTCGCTGCTGCTGGTGCTGCTGGTATCGACGACGTTAGAGTTGACGACATATACTACAGCTTCCCTATTGGTAGCCGTATCTCCGCTATTATTTCTGCCAATAGCACTGTTTCCGACGACTTTGTAACTAGCACTATCGTTCCTTTCGATGGTCCTGGTGTTGCTGACTACAGCGGCCCCATGTTCTATGACCAGCTCGCTATCGGCGGTGACTCTCTGGGGGTTGGTATCAACATTGCCTTCACTGACAATTTGATTCTTGACCTGGGTTATGCCACTGGCCGAGGTCAGGAGCCAGACAAGGGGATCTTCGACGAGTATGAGTACATTGCTCAGTTGAACTTCTTGAGCGATGGCCTGATCGACGCTGCTGTAACCTACATGGATGGTGAAGACGGCGACGGCAATGGCGCAGAAGAAATCATTGCTGGTTTGCTAAGCCTTGACTTCGGTGGCTTCGAAATCGGTGGTTACTTTGCTGACCAGGATGGCGATAGCAGCTTCATGGGTGGTGTAGCCGTATCTGACTTCTTGGGTACTGGTAATGCAGCTGGTGTCTACTATTCTGAGGACTTCGATGACGGTGAGACCGCTGAGGCTTATTACTCTATGAAGATCAATAAGTACTGGACTCTGACTCCTTCCGTAATCTACGGTGAGCCCGATGGCATGGATGACAGCCTATACGGTGTTATCCGTTCCAGATTCAATTTCTAAGATCTTTTCTTAGATATAGAGCATGGGTTCTAGCAATGAGTTAGAACCCATGCCCGATTTTTATCACCCATAGAAACACCCATAGATGATTGGCTTCTGCATAGAGAGTTAAGTGAATATTCGTCTGTTCTCTGTGCAGAACTTCATACCCTAGGAAATTCTGCATTCTAAAAGCTTTCTCTGAAAACCTATCCATTCAAACTAGGTCACCAGGTTAACTGTCACAATCCAGAGAAAAAATCTAACTTAATAGAAGAGCATGTTTGGTGGTAGCAGCTTGAACCAGGCTTAGTTAATTGGCCCATTTGGTCCAGTTAAGTTGGCAAATTTTTACTGGTTCTTCCTTAAAGGATCTGCTAGCATGTGACCTAAGAAGTGATTTCAAACGCGATTTCGTGCGTGGTTTCACTTCTTTAACGTGTGTAATAGCCTGAGTTTTTCAGTAATTGTGCTGAATTTCAGTCTAGTTTCTATGGTGTGAGGAAAATCAAAAATGTCTAATCTGTGGAAAGCCCTAGTGGCTAGTCCCATCGTTTTGGGGACTGTCCTATCCAGCACTGGCATCGCTGCCGAGACTGCTGAGACTGTAAGTGTTGATGCTCTAAGCAACTCCGATTCCATTCAGCTTGCTCAGGTTACTAGCGTTTCCGAGCTTTCTGATGTTCTGCCTTCTGACTGGGCTTACACAGCACTCCAGCGCCTTGTAGAAGAGTATGGCTGCCTTGAGGGCTACCCCGACCGTTCCTACCGTGGCAACCGCGCCATGACTCGTTATGAGTTTGCTGCTGGTTTGAACGCTTGTTTGGACGTAATCGTTCAGCTAATCGGTGGCGGTGACGACCTCGACACCATTCGTCGCTTGCAGGAAGAGTTTGCTGCTGAGCTTGCTACCATTCGTGGTCGCGTTGACACTCTAGAAGCTGATGTTGCTGAGCTAGAGGCTAACCAGTTCTCTACTACTACTAAGCTTAAGGGTCAGTTGGACGCTCACTTGGTCGTTCCTTTCGATGCTCCTAACGATGCTGATGAGCCTACCTTTGAGTATCGTGCTCGTTTGAACTTCGATACTAGCTTCACTGGTGAAGACCGTTTGCGTCTTCGTCTACAAGCTAGTGA
>CALBPH010000220.1 GCA_937899365.1 uncultured Leptolyngbya sp. | reverse complement strand
GGGCATCAGTTCCACCAGGTTGCAGGGCCGATGGCGGGCATCCAGCTGATCGTTAATCAAGGCATTCCAGCCGGTGCGACAAGCTCCCGATGACCCTGGTAAACAAAAAATGTAGGTGCCGTTGGCTACCCCTGCCAGGGCGCGAGACTGTACCGTTGAGGTTTTTATCTCCTGATAAGACACCATCCGAAAGATTTCTCCAAAGCCGGGGAGTTCTTTATCTAGCAGAGGGGTAATAGCTTCAGGGGTGCCGTCCCGCCCGGTGACCCCCGTGCCCCCAGTGGTGATGATGGCCTGCACCCCAGCATCAGCAATCCAGCGGGAGACCACCGCCCGAATTTGGTAAATGTCGTCGGGCACGATCATTTTTTCGGCCAGGGTGTGGCCTGCGGTTTGCAGGTGCTCTACCAGCAGCTGGCCCGATTTATCTGTGGCTTCTGTACGGCTGTCGGAAACGGTGAGAACGGCGATGGGAACGGGGATGAAGGCGGCTGACGCCATGGCGCTTTGCTCCAATCAGGGCATAGTGAGATTTATACTATCCTTATTTCTGCCAACGCTCCCTCCAATTCTCATCGGTGCGAGTGCACATTAAATAGTTGTAGGTTTTGGGCGAGCCAGAAACCTTAGTCAGTTCGAAGGAGATAACCTGCCATTGAGAATCCGGCAGAGTGTCAGGCTGAAATGTCACTGGCAGACCATACAGACGCAGCTTGCCATAGTAGATTTGGCGAAACCAATCAGACCCAGATTTTAGATGGGGTGTTACTAACGTTCGATACCGCTGGGCTAGGGTGATTTCAGTGGCGTGAAACCCCTGATGGTGCAGATGAGCCAACGCAGCAAAGAGTGCGTCCCGCGGAATGTCGATCGGCTGATGCTGCAGGTAGCAGCGACCTTGCCAGGGCTGCCAGCGCCGCCCTGAGTCGAGATGAATTACTTCGTTTTCTTTAGAACCGACTTCAAACAAACCGTGGCGGGGGCAGAGATAGGCATCTGTCAACACTAGAGCCGGAATAGCGCGATCGCAGCAAGGACAATGAATGGTTTCGCCCAACGGGGGCAAGAGAGAACCTAGGCTCACAGTAGTGCCTCCGGCTGCTGCAGAATACGCGCTCTGGCATCGGGGCAAAGGGTCCACACCAGCACCTCACCGTGTTGACCGCCAGCCGCCAGGTACTCTCCAGTAGGATGCCAGGTCATACAGGAAAAGCCCTCTTTTGCGCCTTCCAACACTTGAGCCGGTTCCACAGCCGCCTGCCACAGTAGAATCCAGCCACGATCTGACAGGGAGGCCAGCAAACTGGCTTGGGGCTGCAAGGCCACATCCAGCACCGTACCTTGATGTAAATCCAGCAGCCAACTCTGCCAGCCCTCATCGGGAATCAGTATCCACATAGCGACCAGGTCTCGCGTGGCAGTTGCCAAAATAGGGGAGCGAACAGCATCGGGAACATCGGCCCAGGCGAGCTGCCGAACTTTGCCGGGAAAGCCTCGCAGCGTAGCGGGCAGGTCGGCGTCGGGGACTGGATTATCGGCAGATTGCTTCAGGAGGCGGACGTTATCCCAGGTGAGGACACCGACGCTGCTATCTTGATTGGCCGACGCTAAATAAGCGCCCTTCGGGGACCATTGCAAGGTTTGACTCACAGCCATTAGTTCCCACTCATACTGAGGAGAACGCCAGCGAGAGGTTTCCCAAATGTGAACCCGTTGCTGAGCCGAAACCGCTAGATGAGTGCCATCGGGAGACCAGCTTAGGTCTTGCACAGCAGCGGGCAATTCTAGGGTAGTCAGGGGTTCACCCTGTTCGGCATCCCAAATGTGAACCGCCTTGCCGCAGTTATAGGCCAACCAGGGTTGATGGGGGTGCCACTGCAATCGGTCAATCCAGGCTGATTCCCAGGTCAGTGTCTCTAACAGCTCAGGTGAATCAGCAGACAACCGCCAGATCGTCACCGCCCCGGCTTGTCCGGCTGCAGCCAACCACTGCCCCTCGCTGGAAAACCCCAGGGCATCAATGGAAGCACCGTTGGCCGTTTGGAGGATGGTTGCTTGAAAGTCTTCTTGCCACAGAACCACCTCTCCTCCGGCGGAGGCGATCGCTAATAGAGTCCCAACCGGCGACCAGACCAGGACGGAAATGTACTCAGATAGCCATCGGTGAACTTGGAGTTCTACCAGGGGTTTGAGAGAGAGCATAGTGCAACTTTGAACCAACAGAATGGACTGACCTACTGCCAGAGTAAAAATGATAATGATTATCATTCTTAAGTTAAATTATTCTAAGGCAAGTCAGTCGTCAAGCTGTTGAATTAATAATTGATTTGTGCACTTAACACATACCCTCAAGGCTGGGGCGATGGCGTTGGCGTAGCCTCTCTTTTAGAGATAGCCCCTCGTGCCGAGGATCGCACAGGCGGGATGCGAGCTAAAATCCCTTTCTGCAGCAGGGTAGGACGATCCCTACGGGGTATTACTCCATCGCTGCTGGCTGCATATTGAGTGGCCAATTGAGCAATGGCAGTCGCACTTTCGAGTGCGGGTAAGTCGCCAAACATGAGGGTTGTTTTTTCGGGAGAGGCGATCGCGATCGTGCAAAACCGATTGCAGGCACTGAGACACTCCACAGGTTGAACCCTAACAGTCGGTGGAAGCTGCCCTTGCTGCTGACATTTCAACAAACGCTGCCACAAATGATAGCCTCCCCGCTGACCTAGGTACTCCCGTTGACCAGCGGCAAAGGAGCAGGATGTGCAAACAAACAGGGTGTGCTGAGACATAAGGCTTTATTCCGTTTGAAATATGCGAATTAACTTAACTAACTCAATGTCATCCAATGCTTTATCTGTTGTAAATCGGCTGGATTGGGCTAGGGCCGAGACTGAAAAAAAGAGATTCACAACGACAGGAATTCAACTCAATTCCCCCACAAGCTAAGCCTGTGAGGGAATCTATCCAAGATATAGAGAAAGAAGTAAGAGACTTAAGAGCTAGCTTCCACCAAGGTCTTGACAGGTTCTCCTGTTGGCATAGGCCCTAGCTGGACGCCATCAGGATAATATTCCCACCCGTCTCTAATCTTGATGTCCTTATCCCAAGGTAACTCGTACTTTCCTTCTGCCAAGTCTTTCACCCAGGTCAGGTAATTTTCACGTTCTCCACCAGGCTTACCGACGTAGCCTCGGCAACCAACATTGAAGACATTGTTCTCAAGTGCCCAGTTCTTGCGAGCTTCATCCACCATACGTGGGAACAACTCAGCCGTTACAATTTCCCAAGGATTGCGCTGGCCCTGCTGAATCACATTGCCATCGTAGTTACAAACTGTTCCTTCACCAAAGTAGTAGAACACACCGTCATAGCCCGCCAAGTTGACGGAGATGGTGTACATCAAGTTTTGCCAAGCATTAGATTGATTGGTCAAGATCCACTGATCATTGACCTGGGTTGAATATCCAGAGATGCGAATGTAAACATTGGCTCCTTTATAGGCAGCTTCGCGTGCTAGTTCAGGGAACATGCCATCGTGACAAATACAAACTGCGAGCTTAGATCCCTTAGGGCCATCACAGACGGGCATTCCATAATTTCCTGGATACCAAGGCTCAATCGGCACCCAAGGCTGTAGTTTACGATAGTGAAGGGCAATCTCTCCTTGATCGTTGATGATGATTGCCGTGTTGAAAGGGGGCAGTCCAGGCACATCATTCTTCTCCATAAGAGAAAAGACGCCCCAAACTTTGTTCCGCACACAAGCTGCTTTGAACTGGTCAATTTCTGGACTATCGATCGTCAAAAGCATCTCGTCGTATGACCAGATTTTCGTATTCAGCCCTTGAGTAGAGTACTCCGGCATCACAATGAGATCTAGGCCAGGATAACCCGCTTTAGTGTTATCAACAGCTTTACAAATCTGTTTTACCTGAGTCTGAATATCTTCTGGGCCCGTGATGACTGGAACTGGATACTGAATCATGGCAACCAGCAGAGCCTCTGACCATGAACTTACACTTCCTGTACTACCCATATCGAAGTTCTCCTAAGGACGGTGGTTTGTGACCAGCACCATAATAGAAAAGTCAACCGCAGATTTATGTATATGCCAACACGAAATGAGAATGATTATTATTCTCATTTCCTGACATACCGTTTTCACAAACAAGCAGCGCCAAGACTCTTGTGATCGGGTCATTCAGCGCTGAGGCGTTGCTGGGTGAAATCTTCTAAGGACGTGTGCGGCTAACAAGAAACATATACGTATGAGCTAGCACAGTTCACTGCCTTGTTGATGCGACTGATATTCTCCTCGTTGGCTCAGGTATTCCCGTTAACCAGCGGCAAAGGCAAACAAACAAGGTGTGCTGAGACAAGGTGTACTGAGACATAGGATTTACTCAGTTTGAAATAGGTGAATTAAATCATCCCGTTCAATGTCATCCAAGGCTTTGTGGATTTTGTACTGCTGGGCTGGCTGGCTCAAATTAGTTATGACAGTTTCAATCGGCGGGCAGTCAGGTTCTCTACACTGAAGCTGGCCAACCGAGATGTCAGTGTCCGGCTTGAGCTTCAGGAGGTCGTAAACCCAAGCCTTAGTCTGTTGCAAAGCAGCTGGATTAGGCTTGGGCCCGGACTGAGAAAAGAGATTCATAACAATGAGGGGGGAGACATTGTTGAAACAGAAGAGAACATGGCAGCTAGAAAGTGTTCTTTTGAGCGATCGCACCCTCCAACTTCTCAATCACATCTGACACTGTCAGCGCTCCTAAGTCACCACTCTTACGAGTCCGAATACTCAGCGACTGGCTCTCCACCTCTCGCTGACCAATGACAGCCGTCACCGGAATTTTCTCTAGCTCCGCCGTTCTAATTTGCTTGCCTAGGCGAGCGCCACTGACATCCACTTCAGCCCGATAGCCCTTGCTCACTAAGGTCTTGACCACTTCGTTAGCGTAGTCTCGCTGCGCCTCACTCACGGGCAACAGCCGCACCTGAACGGGGGCTAGCCACAGCGGAAAATCGCCCGCATAGTTTTCAATCAAAATGCCAAAGAACCGCTCCAAAGAGCCAAAAATAGCGCGATGAATCATAATCGGACGCTGGCGCGAACCATCAGCGGCCACATAGTCCATTCCAAAGCGCTCCGGCAAATTAAAATCGACCTGAATCGTTGAACATTGCCAGAGTCGGCCAATGGCAT
>CALBPH010000219.1 GCA_937899365.1 uncultured Leptolyngbya sp. | reverse complement strand
ACTACGGTTTAGAGTCATCTGACGATGAAAACTTCTGTCTTGATGCCCAGACGATTTGGCAACATCCTGTCGACCAGTTAGATTATCGCGGGCGCACTGTAGACGCCCCTCAAGAAAAGTTACTGGCAGGTTTAGGGCGGGCAGCCCGCCTTTGTGAACCGATCAGGCACACACTTGGTGAGCCGAGTCCCAGTGTATGTCCGCTCGATCCGATTCAAGCCTTTGAATTTATTAAAGCTACCACCAGTCGGCTGCAGGACAATGGCTTTGGTGTGACGTTGCCTGAGAATTTGGTAGATCCCACCAAGGCAAGTGCCAGCCGTTTAGGTTTGAGCGTCAAGGCGCTGGCTCCATCGCGCAAGCAGCAGCGCTTAGGCTTACAGAGCCTGCTCAACTTTGAGTGGGAGCTATCCATCGGTGGTCAAAATGTTAGTCAACGTGAATTTGAACAGCTAATTTCTCAGCAAACACCGCTGGTAGAAGTCAATGGTCAGTGGGTTGAGCTGCGTCCTCAGGATGTAAAAGCTGCTCAGTCATTTTTTACCAGTCGTCAAACGCAAAATAAGCTTTCTGTTGAAGACGTCTTACGCATTAGCAGTGGTGATGGGCAGCTGATTGACAAGCTACCTGTGGTAGCTTTTGAAGCTTCGGGTAAGTTAGATGAGCTAATTACCACCCTAACCACCGGCAACCAAACCCTCGAAGAGATGCAGGAGCCCGATGGCTTTGAAGGCAAGCTCCGTCCCTATCAGGCTCGAGGTGTTTCCTGGCTATCATTTCTAGAGCAATGGGGTCTGGGAGCCTGTTTGGCCGATGATATGGGTTTGGGTAAAACCATTCAGCTAATTGCGTTTTTGCTCAATCTCAAACAAGAGAGTGTTTTAACCAAACCAGTTTTACTCGTTTGTCCCACGTCGGTCTTAAGTAACTGGCGGCGAGAAGTCAACAAGTTTGGTCCAGAGCTAACAACGCTGATCTACCACGGCGATAAACGCCCTAAGGGCTCAACGTTTGCCAAACAAGCCCAGGGGACAAATCTTGTGATCACCAGCTATACCCTGGTGTATCGCGATCTGAAAGAATTGAAGCGGATAGAGTGGCAAGGGCTAGTGTTAGATGAAGCTCAAAATATTAAAAATTCAGATGCTAAGCAGTCGAAGGCGGTGCGGGAATTAGAAAGTGACTTTCGCATTGCTCTGACCGGTACCCCCGTAGAGAATCGGTTAGCTGAACTATGGTCCATTATGGATTTTTTGAATCCCAACTATCTTGGCCCTAAAAACTTCTTTCAGCGACGTTTTGCTACTCCGATTGAACGCTATGGCGATACCGATTCGCTACGTACCTTGCGGGGACTCGTGCAGCCCTTTATTCTCAGACGACTCAAGACTGATCGCAGCATTATTCAGGATCTGCCTGATAAGCAAGAAATGACAGTTTTCTGCGGACTTTCTGCCGAGCAAGCACGTCTGTATCAAAAAGCAGTAGATGAGGCCCTAGCCAATATTGACGAGGCGGAGGGTGTTAAACGGCGAGGGATGATTTTAGGGCTGTTAGTTAAACTCAAGCAAATTTGTAACCATCCAGCCCAATACCTCAAGCAGGCATCGTTAGGTAAGCAGCGACGGTCTGCAAAGCTGCAGCGTCTAAATGAAATGCTGGAAGAGGTGATTTCAGAAGGTGATCGGGCACTTATCTTTACCCAGTTTGCTGAATGGGGAAATTTGTTACAAGCTCATCTGAAAGAGCACCTTGGAGAAGATGCCATGTTCCTCTATGGCAGTACGTCTCAGCCTGCCCGTGAAGCCATGGTGGATCGCTTTCAGCAAGATCCCAATGGGCCCAAGCTCTTTATTCTTTCTCTCAAAGCCGGGGGGGTGGGGCTTAACCTTACTCGCGCCAACCATGTTTTTCATTTTGACCGTTGGTGGAACCCAGCCGTCGAAATTCAAGCCACTGACCGAGCGTTTCGTATCGGTCAGACTCGCAACGTACAGGTGCACAAATTTGTCTGTAGCGGCACCCTAGAAGAGCGTATCAACGACATGATTGAAAGTAAAAAAGCCCTGGCAGAGCAGGTGGTGGGTGCCGGTGAACAATGGTTAACAGAGCTTGATACGGATCAGCTACGCGATTTATTACTACTTGATCGCAAAGCTGTGATTGACGAAAGCTAATTTATGTTGAAAAGAGGGCAGCTAGTCTAACTGGCTACACATAAAGCAAAGGTAATAGAAATGAGGTGCCTGATAAAGTCCTGATGATATTTTTTGTGGGTTGACCCTGCTCCTGGGGACTTCAGAGGTTTATTCAACCCAAGGCTGGCAGAGAGAATTGGGTGTTCTTATGTCTGAATTTATCAGGACATTTCCGTTTTAGCTGTGCCACTGAAAAACCTGGACTAATCCTGATCAGGGGGCCTAAGGGTGGTTGATATTTAGTTATTAGGGCCTTCGACGCAATCTTAATGATGCGGTCGCTCGGAATAGGTTTGCTGAGTGATGTAGATCCTAACATCACCTTGATGTGAGTCACTTGGGCTTTACCAGCGTCACCCTACGCTAGGTATGGGTGCGTCAGTCTAGCTCAAAAGATTCGCATTTCGACAAACTCCTAGCTTTGTGGATTGTTCCCCGCTCTCTGGGCTCGGGCACACTACATCTACGAGGGCTAGACGGCCTTGACTGTTCTTAAAGTTACATCGCCCATGGTTATGGATGCAACGTCTTCTCAATCCACTGCAGATGCTGATTTGGCAGCCCCCAGCTCTGTTGCTCTTGCTACGGCTGCTCCGGTCAAGGAGGAGCCAAGCGACAACGATATCAAAATGCTGCTATCGAAAGATGAAGATGGCACTGTAGATAACTTAGACGTTGATAAGTTGGCGACTGTCCCTGGACGTCGCACCACTGATTTAGTTCGTCTCTATTTACAAGAAATTGGACGTGTCCGTCTTTTAGAGAGAGATGAGGAGGTGGCGGAAGCCCAGCTAGTCCAAGGTTATATGCAGCTTTTGGAACAGCGCAAACAGGCAGCGGAAGACCAGGATGGAATTCTAGCTACCTATGTGTTGCTCTTGGAGACTCGAGATCGCATGACGGCCCAGTTGGGCCATCGCCCCTCTCTTGAGCGTTTAGCTAAAGAATGTGATATCCAAGCGACGGACCTTAAACCAACGCTACAGGCGGGTAAACGCCAGTGGGCTGAACTGGTGGGGATGTCGGTCAAGGATTTAGACGAAGCCTGTACTGAGGGCGTTCGGGCTAAAGAGCATATGATCAAGGCCAACCTGCGCTTGGTTGTATCGGTGGCTAAGAAATATCAAAACCGTGGCCTAGAGCTACTGGATTTGATCCAGGAAGGTACCCTTGGCCTGGAACGGGCTGTGGAGAAGTTTGACCCTACCAAGGGCTATCGCTTTAGTACCTATGCCTACTGGTGGATTCGTCAAGGCATTACGCGTGCGATCGCAACCCAAAGCCGCACGATTCGTCTGCCAGTCCACATCACCGAAAAACTCAATAAGATCAAAAAAGCCCAGCGTAAAATTTCCCAGACCAAAGGCCGTACCGCCACTGTGGAAGATATCGCCCGGGAGCTTAAAATGACGGCTCCCCAGGTGCGCGAAGTACTACTCAAGGTGCCTCGGTCTATTTCTCTAGAAACCAAAGTCGGTAAAGAGCGAGATACGGAACTGGGTGATCTCCTAGAGACCGATGCGCTGTCTCCTGAGGAACTTGCTGTCCGAGATGCGCTTCGTCGCGACTTACATCAGCTGCTAGCCGATCTCACCACCCGTGAGCAAGAAGTTATTCGCCTGCGGTTTGGTTTAGGCGATGGAGTTCCCTACTCCTTAGCTGAAATTGGTCGCACCTTAGAGCTATCCCGTGAGCGTGTCCGTCAGATTGAGTCAAAGGCGCTACAAAAACTGCGTCAGCCCAAGCGTCGTAATCGCATTCGTGACTATCTAGAGGCATTGAACTAGGGTTACCCTTTGCAAGACTCAGTAACTGAATTGATTTAATGCATTTTCTTGGGTCGGTGATGGATAACATCACCGACTTTTTTATTGGAAATCTATGGTGCTTTTTTATAGCAATCGACGGATGCATATCTCCAAAGGAGAGGCTACGCCAACGTCGATTGCGAGTTAGGTTAGCTGCCATCATTTAAGGCTTGCAAAGATATCCATTGCCCTAACTACCCTCGCAGATGCAATAGTCCCCCCATTAAAGAGGGCATCATAGAGTTTGGATGATGGCAATAAAAAAACGTCTTGACTGAGATACCCCTACTCCATTGCCCTGTGGCCCAGTAGTTCTTGAGCAATCTTGAGAACAACGTTTCTAAGTACCGGTCATGATTTTACAAACTAAAGATTTAGCTGTGTGCAGACTGTCCGGAACATAGACTATGTGCCGACCGACGAATCCATAAGGGGTGGATTCTACCGTAGTCGCATTTTTTGCATGCCCCATTATTGATTAGGAGTAATCCACGTATGGTAACGACCCTTTACGACCCAACTGTAGATCCCAATATTTTGGCGTTAGGCTATCTTGCCTACGGTCAGTTGCCCGTATCCCCTGCCTATCCATCGTCCCTATCTGCTGCGGCAACCGATATTTTTACACCTATTCCTAATCTTTTGGATACGGCGACGTCTGATGCTAGCGGAACGACCTTTAACTCTAACGGCTCTGTCTTTAATGGCATTACAGGATATAACCCTGCTGCCTACATTGCTAGTAATGGTAGTGTTCTAGTTCCTACTGGTAGAGCGCTGAGTGCGACTGCCAATACGGGGTATGCAGGTTTTACCAATTACACGGTTGATTTTGACAATATCGATTTTAGCGATATTGAAGGGTCACTTACGTTTCAGACCGTCAATCAGAACTTCCCGACGCTGGATCCGGATGCTGGGTTTACGGTCGCCTTTGACTTAGCAATTTTGAATGAAGCCAGTGAAGCTAATCGCGCTGGTTTTAGCCTGGTCGTGGTCAGCAATGACCTCTCGAAAGAAATTGAAATTGGCTTCAAAACAGAAGGAGCCGATCGCGCCTTTGCTCAATCCACTAACTTTACGGAGGCCGAAGATTCTAGCGACACTGCCCTAGACTTCAGCACTCAACAGACCTATTGGCTGAGTGTGTCTGGTAACACCTACTCCTTATCTGCCAATGGTGTTGAGATTCTCTCAGGAAATACGCGGGACTACAATTTTGACCCCACAACGAGTGACCCCCCACTCCCGGTCTCTGCTAATCCTTACGAAACGCCGAATTTTCTTTTCTTTGGCGACAATACCGATCAAGGCCATGCTCAATTTACTCTGGGAGAAATTGCAGTTCTGCCTCTACAAACCTCGTTGACACAAGATCTCTATAACGACTACATTGCGTCCTACGGAGACTTGATTGCGGCTTTTGGCAATAACCTTGAAGCAGGGAAATCCCATTACCTAGCATCTGGATTTCAAGAAGGCCGGCAAATTGATTTATTTGAAGAAGATCTCTATGTAGCCTCCTATGGCGATCTGATTAGCAATTTTGGCTATGACCTGGAAGCTGCGACGAATCACTTTATTAGTCAGGGTTTTAGCGAAGGCCGTTCGGCTAATTTGTTTATTCCTGAGTTATATTTGGCCGCCTACCAAGACTTGCAAAATGCATTTGGCAATGACCTTACAGCCGCAACTCGCCATTATATTGAAAATGGTTTTAGTGAAGGCCGTGATCCCCTATTAGGCTTTGATGCTAGGGCATACATTGCTTCTTACAACGATCTCATTGCGGCTTTTGGTGATAATCCGGCGGCTGGTCGTGAGCATTATCTACAAACTGGTTACGACGAAGGCCGTACCGTGACATTCCAAGCCGATGACTATATTGCGTCCTATGGTGATTTGATTGCCATCTTTGGTTCTAACCTTGAGCTGGCCGCACAGCACTACATCACAATGGGAATAGGCGAAGGACGAGCTCCCGATTTATTTGATGAGGTGGCCTATCTCAATAAGTACAGTGATCTTCAGGCGGCGTTTGGGACTGACTTAGAAGCCGCAACTCGTCACTATATTGAGACTGGCTATTTTGAAGGCCGCACGGCTTAATCGGTGGCTTTAATGCTGAACCATTGAATCCTACCGTCCGGCTTTAATGGTTCGGTCTGTTGACGCGATGATGTAGCGAGATACGTAGAGTAGTCATAAAAAAGCCAGCAGTATTAACTGCTGGCTGGACAGGAGTAATCGCTGGAACGAGGAAATTGTGACTCCCTTGAGTTAGCAGAAGTGGTCGATTACCACGGCAGCAACCGATGCAAAGGCTGTAATACCTAGACCAACAAAGGGATTTTGACCCTGGCTAACGGCAAATGATGTGATGATGCCTGCACCAAGTGCAGCAATCATAAATGCACCTAACCAGTCTTTTTGGGCGTTGTACATAGAGCGCAACCAGGAAAACAAGCATGAACGACTGGAATTTAACTTATCACCAGCGCTCAGACCATATAAAGAAAACAGGATGTTCTGTAACCAAGGTTTAGAGTCAGAGACGTTTTGTTACAAAAATCTCAACTTTTTACTGACTATTCTGTTTTCGTTAGGGTTGTATGCCGGTCAACGATTGGGTGTCTAGGTGTGTGTGAGTCTGGTGACGGTCTCTAGCAGCTGAGCTACTTTGGCCAAGTCCTTATCCCCAGGGGCATTTTCTACGCCACTTGAAAGGTCAATGCCATTGGGAGAAAGGAGCGATAGGGCCTGATCAACATTGTCGGGACGTAGTCCACCGGCTAAAAACCATGGCTTTTCAGGGTGAAATGTTTGCAGCGCTTTCCAGTTTAGGGTGTGTCCGGTGCCGCCCAATTGTTCTGGATGATAGGCATCGAGTAAAAATGTATCCACGTAAGGGGCATAGTCTTTTACTCGATCTAGATCCTGTAGTTTTTGAAGCCGCAGTGCTTTGATGATTTCTACTCTGGGTAAAGCTGACCGGAGCTGCTGACAATAGTCTATTGACTCTTGCCCGTGGAGCTGTACGCCGCTTAGCTGACCGGTTGCTACAGTTTGCTTAATTTGGAGAAGGGGTGCATTGGCGAAAACTCCAAAGCAATCAATGGGAGGGAGTGCCTTTGTAATTGTATAGATAGCTTCTGGCGTGATGTGCCGGGGGGATTGTTCGACACAAATGAAGCCTAGGACAGACGCTCCCATGGTTGCGATCGCAACCGCTTGATCTGTTTTGGTCAGGCCGCAAATCTTAACGCGCATAGATAATGATTCAAAAAGATTCGGAAATCCTGTAACGACATTTGTAAACCCCCTCATTAAAATGAAGTCAGTTCTTGAAATTCAAGTAGCTTGTCATTTCCATCACATCCTAATGGAAGCCATGGGGTTACCTGACGAAAACTTACAGTTCTGGATGTGGATGTGATTTAGTAGGACTATTTAATCATCCTGTTCCTAGTGTATCTGGGCATATCAAAGGTATATCACTATGCAATCCGGTTGGCGCATTGGCGCGATTTTCGGCATCCCCCTATTCGTCGATAACTCTTGGTTCTTTATTGTTCTACTGATGACGTTTGCCTATGGCAGCGATCTCATCAGTGATGGGTTTCCCTTTCCTATGGCGGCGGTAGTGGGGTTGGTGATGGCTCTACTTTTGTTTGGCTCTGTACTACTCCATGAATTGGGCCATAGCCTAGTGGCGAAACGGCAGGGGATTCAGGTTAATTCAATCACGCTGTTTCTGTTTGGTGGGATTGCTTCGATTGATAAGGAGTCAAAAACTCCAGGTCAGGCGTTTCAAGTTGCGATCGCAGGCCCCTTGGTGAGCTTTTCCCTATTTGTGCTGCTCACGTTGGTTGTTCAGGTATTGCCGAGTCAAACGGTGGC
Source organism: uncultured Leptolyngbya sp. (assembly GCA_937899365.1). Taxonomy (GTDB): domain Bacteria; phylum Cyanobacteriota; class Cyanobacteriia; order Phormidesmidales; family Phormidesmidaceae; genus Leptothoe. The sequence continues at coordinate 12,263 of CALBPH010000219.1, read as the reverse complement.
TGTCTTAGTTGTTGGCACCATTGCTCGCATCAATCTAGTACTGACCCTGTTTAACCTAATTCCAGGGCTGCCCCTAGACGGTGGTCAAGTCTTAAAAGCGGCTGTTTGGAAAATGACCGGCAGTCGTGCCCAGGGTGTGCGTTGGGCGGCTCGAGTCGGCCAGCTGTTGGGTTGGATGGCGATCACAATTGGTATTTATGCCTATTTGGCTACCCAACAGTTCCAATTCCTATGGTTGTCTCTTCTGGGTTGGTTTGCCGTGCGCAATGCGGGAGCTTATAACCGGGTGAGTGATTTACAGGATGCGATTGCTAGTCTCAAGGCTAGGGATGCCAGTGTGCGTGAGTTTAAGGTGATTGATGCCACCATGACATTGCGGGCATTTGCGGATAATCAGCTGCTCCATGAAGGCAAGCCCAGCATCTATTTTGCCGCTTCTAATGGTCGTTATCGGGGCATGGTATCGCTGGATGATCTGCGCCAGATCGAACGCAGTCAGTGGGAGAGTAGAACTCTAGATGAGTTAGCTCATCCTCTGCTAGATATGCCCCACGTACGTGAGGAAACGCCCTTGTCGAAGGTGATCACAGATCTAGAAGAAAATGAGCTGCGGCGAATTACTGTACTATCCCCCGCAGATGCCGTTGCTGGCACCATCGATCGAGGAGATGTGGTGCGGGCGCTAGCTAAACGGCTGAATTTTCCGATTTCAGAAGCGATTATCAACCGCATTAAAGAAGATGGCACTTATCCGTCAGGGTTACAACTTGCGGCCATTGCTAGAAATGCGGAGTAGTGGCTTGAAAAGCGACTAAATCTGGATAAACGCTTTCCATATTCGTCTCTATCAGCACTGTTTTAGGCAATTTGTCCCATCTTTTATCGATTGTCTACGGCTTATTTAGGTCTGTGAATGTATGGATATAAGGCCACCAGGTTATTTACACGTAATCAGGGTAACTTCAGTGATTTGTCCATTGGTTGCGTAACACCATGGCAGTTAACGTATTGTCATAGTTGAAATGGCGGGAAGGTGTGTGGTGACCACGCCGAGCCCTAGAAATGCTTTTTATGAAACAGTGGCTATATAAATCTGGGTGGCGATGTCTACCCGGACTTTGTGCGGCAGGGCTGATGCTCTTAGCTGCCCGTGTGGGGATTGTGCAGTCTTCAGAGCACAGTATTTACAGCACACTATTTCAAATAAGGGGTGAGAAACCCTGGGACGACCGGGTGGCGGTGATTGAAATTGATGACGCTAGTTTAGCGACCATTGGTCAATTTCCTTGGCCCCGACACTATTACACTCAGCTACTAGACCAGATTACGCCTGCTGAGCCGAGTGTGATTGCGTTCGATATTCTTTTTGCTGAGCCGAGTGCAGATGATGCTGAGCTGTCCATGGCCATGGCTCGCCATGGTGATGTTGTTTTAGCTACGGCATGGGATGCACAGCGGGGGGTGATTGGCCCCAATGCTGAGGTGGTGGAGGGTGCGATCGCAACCGGACATATCCATAATCGTGGTGATGCCGATGGCATTACCCGCACCTATCGCCCTAAAGTAAACGGCACCCCAGCATTAAGCGTTGCGGCCATACAGCGCCACAACCTAAAACAGGAGAATGTTCCCTTGGCCGTGGGCGATCTCACTCGGCCTCTATGGCTAAACTGGCACGGCTTTGTTGAAAGTGCGCCTCGCTATTCATTTATCGATGTGCTGACGGGGCAGGTGCCATTGACTACGTTTACCAACAAAATTATTTTTATTGGTTTTACTGGCGTTGGCTTAGACACCATGACCACGCCCTACAACCAGAATCCGCCAGCGGCAGGAGTTTATCAACATATTGTTGCCGCAAATAATTTGTTAGCTCAAAATCATTTGCGGCCTATTATTTTGCCGATATGGGGGGGGGTGGCACTGAATACCCCATGGTTGGGGTATGGGCTGTATTATCGTCGTTTACGAATTAAGATGCTGGCAAGCCTGGCGATCATCGTTGACTGGGGCAGTTTAGTGATTGTGGCATTTAGTCAGGGGTACTGGTTACCCACCATGGTACCTACGGTCAGTATCGCCCTTACCTGCACATTTGTTCGTCTATTTGAACGTCTAGAAACAAAGCTGCAGCTGTTGCAGTGGCACGATGATGATCATAGTCCTATGCCGTTGCGACTGCCTTCCTCTATTGAGCAGCTCAGTAGTCAGTAAAGACGGTTCGGCTAATTTGTTTCCCTAGAGATTGACTGAGCCGAACTCTTAGTCTGGGCCCAAGCAACCGCCTGCTGTTGTTCTCGATGCGAGAGCGGTTGGACTTCAAACCTGATATCAAAAATACGTTGAGCGGCAGCGGCCAATGCGTCAACAACACTAGCAGCCGATATCATCATTAACGCTTTTGGCGGCATAATCGGAGTCCCAAACACGTTTTCCACCAGAGACGGATCTGGAAGCAGCCGCATGGAGCCATGTTGCAAAATACAGCGCTCTCGATAGAGCTGAGCGCTGCCAATCAGCTTGTAGCCATTGCCCATAATCAAATCTGCCGCCGTTGATGTTCCAAAGCAGTTATCAGAGTGCTGATAGCTCTGCTGCTTTGCCCCCAGCTGTAGGGCTATGCCTAGACTGTGCCACCCTTCTATTAAAAACTTGCACAGATGGGCATAAACGTCGCGGCGGCGGCCAGAATACCCAGAAGTAATCAAGCTATAGGTTAAATCGCCCTGGTGTAGAACCGCTCGACCACCGCTGGGGCGTCTGACTAAATCAATTGTCTGATTCTTCCACTCTAAGTTCTGCCAGTGTGCTGGGTAATGACGCTGATGATATCCCAGGGAAATTGCGATGGGTGCCCATGTATAAAATCTCAGACAAGCGGGGCTTTTTCCTAGACGATGCTGCTCTAACAGCCACTCATCAATTGCCATTTGAGTTGACCCCGAAGCCTCTATGGGCAAAATCAGTCGCCATACTGTAGCCATTTCTAAGCAGCGGGATACTTCTCCTGGAGAACATCATCTTGTTCATCAGCAATGGTGGCGACAATCGTCATGAGTCGAGAAATCTCACCTGGATTGATATCAGCTAGAATTCGACTGGCCAATGCTAAAACCTCGTGATTGGAAATGCCAAAACAGGCCTCGAATGTTTCGCCACAGTTCATGGCTAATAATTCTTCCATCAACTTTGGTTGATTTTGTACCGGCAGTTTTAATACAGGGGACCAAACAGTTAGAGTATCTTCATCATCGATACCCGTAAGCTGTACATACACCGTCACGCTGCCGTAGGTAAATTTCCAAAGATAGCCATCGTCATCGTGGCTAACCATGGCGTTGCCCCCCTGATCGAGGCTAGCAATGACCGTTTCAACCACATCTATATGGCTAGCTTCAAAGGTTTCAGTACCGGTGCTAATGGTTTCACCGGTAGTTGCAACATTCAGGGGACTCATGGGCTCCGCTTACTCCTAATAAATCAAAATCGGCAGTGTGAGCATGACAAGCCGCTGTGAGGCAACTTGTTAGTTCCATAGAATATGACGAGTAAGGATCAGTTCCTACCGGACATATCTACCTCACTGTAGCCTTGCTTTTCCTAGAGGAAGCCTTAGCAAGTTATTTTTTCAGATTTCTTTTCCAGAGTTCGGAAGCAGCTCATCAGAAGCTTTTTCGATGGAGCTTCTGATGAGCGTCTAAACGGTCTAAACAGGTATGGACTCTAATAATTAGAGAATGCAGGCTGGTGACGAATGAGGCTGAGAAACTCTTCTCGAGTCTTCTGTTCATCTTGAAAGACGCCGAGCATAGCGCTGGTCACTGTCCATGAACCGGGTTTCTGAACACCACGCATGGCCATACACATGTGGCTGGCTTCCATGACGACTGCGACACCTTGGGGCTCTAGAACTTCGTTAATGGCCTCTGCAACTTGTCGTGTTAGACGTTCTTGTACCTGTAGCCGACGTGAATACATTTCAACAATGCGAGCTAACTTACTCAGACCCACTACCTTTTGGTTGGGGATATAGGCAACATGGGCTCGGCCCATGAAGGGCAGCATGTGATGCTCGCACAAGCTAAAGAAGTTAATATCACGCACCAAAACCATTTCGTTATGGCCTTCATCGAAGATGGCATTATTGACGATGGTTTCTAAGGATTGGGTATAGCCCTGGGTTAAAAACCGCATTGCTTCCGCTACCCGCTTCGGCGTTTTGAGCAGACCTTCACGTTCAGGATCTTCGCCTAATTCAGCCAACATAGTGTGCACGGCTTCCATGAGTTTGCTGTTGTCCTCAGACGGCTCATGCAATAGGGCGTCATGACCCTTAGTTTTGGCACGGTCAGGACGTACGACCGCTTCTAATGACTTACTGTTTAGTAGACCGTTGCTTTTGGAACCGTTAGTTGAAATGACCATGGTGTGGGTAAATTAGGTTGCAAATAATGAACAAAAAGGGTCAAGTTTTTTGACTTGAAAACAATGGGCTTTAGGGAATCACAGGGCTCCTCCGCTGGGCATGATGGTCAGCTCTTCGACCACTGCACCAGGCGGTAGAAGTGCGGTTTGTAGAATTGCGTTGGCGACTAGATCGGGGGTAAGCATACCCGAACGATCAAAGTCTGCCTGGACGGTATCGGTATCCCATAGGGGGGTGTTAACGGCACCTGGCAAAATGGTCACTACTCGAATACCATGGCCTCTTTCTTCCACTGAAATAGCCTTGGATAATGCGACAACGGCTGCTTTGCTAATGCCATAGGCACCCCACTCCGGAAAGGCTTGGCGGGCAGCTACTGAAGCTACGTTAATAATCATGCCGCTATTGTGCGTTCGCATTCCTGGAAGAACAGACTGAATGCATTGGAAAACGCTAGTGACATTGAGATTGATGACTTGGCACCAGTCTTCCAGTGGCATGGCTTTCAGTTCGCCTGTATAGCCCATGCCAGCATTGTTGATCAACACATCGACAGGGCCAAATTGCTCCAGTAACTCGCTGATATTGATTTTGACCTGGTCAATCACGCTCAGATCCATGGGAAAGCTGAGAGCTTTTACCGTTGCGATCGCACCAATTTCATCTACCAGAGTCTGCAATTTGTCCGCTGATCGACTCACCAGTGCTACATCAAACCCAGCTTTGGCAAAAGCTAAGGCAGTTGAACGACCAATACCAGTGCTGGCACCGGTAATCAATGCACGACGATTAGGGGCAATGTTCATTAATGGAAGCGTCTAGGGAGAGCTGAAGCAAAGAATACACGCACCTAATAATATTAACAAATGTTACAGGCGATGTGGTGTTTTTATTTTGAGAGAGTTTCTAAAGCGCTGTCAAGCTATTGTTTTATCGAGAATACACCTCTAATACAACAACTTGTAGGTCTCTCATTATTCTTTTTTAGATTTGAAATTGGTTAATAAAAGTTGGGGCTATCAATTGATGATTTCTGAGATTGTTATGACTACTGTGCTCAACAATTTAGAAGAGTAATGGCTCAGAATTTCGCTGTTGCTGATTTAGGGGGGTGAACGGATCGGTTAGACATGCTATGTGACAGTATCTTGCAGATAAAATCATCCCGAGGCTCAGCAATGCCAGCACATTAATAACGGATAATTGCCTCAGGCAGCTTCGGAGAAGACACCAATCTGGCGAAATTTACGATAGCGCTCTTGTCTTCGTTGCTCTGCTGGTATGGCTAATAAAGCCTCAAGGTTTTCTAAGAGGGCAGCCTGCAGCCCTTCCGCTGCCTGGATTGGGTTGGCGTGTGCTCCACCGGTTGGCTCAGGCAGTAACTGATCTAAAATACCCAGATTTTTCAAGTCCCAGGCTGTAATTTTGAGTGCTTCAGCCGCTTGGGATGCACGGGACGAGTCCTTCCATAAAATCGCTGCACATGCTTCAGGACTGGCCACAGTGTAGACAGAATGCTCAAACATCAGCAGTCGATCGCCTACCCCAATGCCCAAGGCACCCCCAGAGCCACCTTCTCCAATCACCGTACAGATAATCGGGCTATCTAGACGGAACATTTCTCGGAGGTTGTAAGCAATAGCTTCGCCTTGACCAAGTTGTTCGGCTTCTAACCCTGCCCAGGCACCAGGGGTATCAATAAACGTAAAGATCGGCATCTTGAACCGATTGGCATGTTCCATGAGTCGCATGGCTTTGCGATATCCACCGGGAGATGCCATCCCAAAATTGCGAGCGACATTATCTTTTGTATCTCGACCCTTTTGATGCCCCAGCATAACGACAGAATGACCATGGAAGCGAGCAACGCCACCGACTAAGGCCAAATCATCTTTTCCTGAACGGCGATCACCGTGAAGCTCTATCCATTCTTCAGAGATAGCTTGGATATAGTCCAGAGTGCTTGGCCTACGAGGGTGACGAGCAACTTGGATGCGCTGAGCTGGGGTCAGACTCGTAAAAATCTCTTGTCGAAGCTGCTGTGCCCGTGATTCTAACTGCTGGATTTGTGCTGAAACATCGACATCGTTGTCTTCAGCTAGTGCTCGTATTTGCAAAATTCGAGACTCTAATTCAGCCAACGGCTTCTCAAAGTCAAGCAAAATAGGCCTTCGTTCTGTTGTTGCCATAACAGGTTTAGGTACTCCAGCAGCAATTCCACCCTATCGCAAACTGCACCCCAAAGTGCATTCTTGCTATAGAGAACAAAGCTAAGTATTTCTGAGCCAATAAGTTTAAGTTGTTAATAAGGGGCGGAAGCCATGTTTGACAGAGGCTGCACCAATTTGTTCCATTTTCTCAAGAGTGATTTGATTTCTCCCCCAAGAGAAATTAGTGTGCCATTTTTCAAATTCCAACAGCATTGATTCAGCAAAACAAGCAAACAGCTGTCGAGCCGGGACATCCATCGCTACGATATGCATAATTCGCCAGTCAATATCAAGGCTATGCTCAACAATGCCGCCCTTGAGAACATGGATGCCAGGCTGGCTAAACTGGCTGCCAATGTTTTTAGGATAACCACCATCAACCATCAGACAAGGCTGCTTTAAGGTGCTGGGGTCAATATCAATGCCTTTAGGCATGCTGGCAACCCAAACCACTACATCCGCCATGGGTAAGGCCTCTTCTAGACCCATTACTTTACCCATGCCAATCTCATCTTTGAGATTGTCTAAACGTTCTCGATTGCGGGCAACTAGCAATAGCTCCTTAACACCGGTATTGTGGCTGAGCCAGCGGCAAACGGCACTCCCAATATCACCCGTTGCACCACAAACCGCTACCGTCGCTTTAGAAAGATCAATGCCATGTTTAGGCGCTGCCTGTTCAACTTGCTGGCAGATAACATATGCCGTGTGGGTGTTTCCAGTGGTAAACCGGTGAAAGTCAAGCTCTAGGTTACGAATACGTCGGATTTGTTCAAGCTTAAAGTTTTCAAAAATAATTGAGGAAAACCCACCTAGGGCCGTAATGTTAATGCCCATTTTCTGAGCATGGGCCATTGCGTTTAAAACCTTGCGAGTTGCAGCTTTAATGCGTCGTGTTGCCAGCATCTCTGGCAAAAAGCATGACTCGACATACAGTCCTTCAATAACTTGGCCAGTTGCACTGGTCACCTTGATGTCTTCCACCACAAAAGGAGGTGCGCTGCACCAAAAGTCCAAGCCCTGGCTGCCATATTCTGGATATCCCAAATCACGAGCGACCGATTGGGCGTGTTCTAAGTTGGTCAGGTGTCCGATTAAGCCAAACATTTGGGACGTTTCTATAAAAAAAAGTAATCTTAGAAAATCAGACTACAACAAAATGTTACAGCCATATGGTTCATGACAACCCATAGGTCGCCATAGCAAAAGAGGCTGATCCTAGGATCAGCCTCTTGCAAAGTGGGATAAATCCTATGCTGTGGCCAAGCCTTGGGCAGAAAGGCGCATTACCTCTCTACTGCTAAATCCGATATTCCCGAGTGCTTCACCATAGGTAATCATGAAGTCCTCGACTAGAGCGTCTTTTTCCATGCCTAGAACGGCTGCGTCTTCGGCTACCTGGTTAAGCATCTGCCAGACGAGAGGCAGATTTTGGCGATTAGCCTCCTCTAACTCAGCTCTGGCCGTCTCAAAGTTTGCCTTGAGCCATTCTTCACCAAAATTCAGATGCATGTACTCATCCTTGACAACACCCTCGGTGATTTTCCGTGCAAAGTCGTCTGCAACGGGAATGTAGATGTTGTAGGCAGCAATTGCAAAAGTTTCAATGATCAAGGACTGAATCAATAAACAAGTGACAACCTTGCCCTCATCCCAAGCTTGCTTAAAATTATCATGTAGGTTTGCAAAGAACTCCTTGGCAAACTCCATGTCAGGTGTCACATTTAGATTCTTGCCACAGGCTTGAAACCCTTTCATATGGCGCTTCTCCATGCGAGCGAGCTTGATTAACTCGTCCTTGTGCTCACTGAGATATTCAGCCAAACTCTTGTAGTTGTCGTTAGCTTCTAGTTCCCCTTCAATTACGATTGCGTTGATGCGACTGTATGCATCCTTGTACGCTTCACTTTGGAAGTCGAGCGCTGGGCTGGCCTCAAGCTGCGGCATATCTGTCCAATTCCTGCATTACAATAACCACTCGCTGCCCATATCTAAGCCATGGCCTAGCACAGTTGCTGCGGGTAACTTATATATTGACATCTGATTTCACACTTTACACCCTATCAGGATTGTAAGAATGCTTATGGGTACAGTTAAAGTGTCGTCACTCTATTGGGCTGCAAGTGTTCTAAGCTGATCTATTTAGAATTTTTATCTATTGGATTGATGCTGAGTTTTAGAGGTGGGTTGGGGGTGAGTTGGGCCTACTTTATTCAATTTCTCCAAGCACTTGTAACCGAATAGTCTTGGTTGACGGACTGTTGGCACTGCCAAGCTGAATTTCAATGATTTCGTTTGTCAGAGGTGTGAGGGCGCTCAGAAGTGCCCGTAGCTGGGGTGTGCTTTCCCCGCTGTCTACATAGACCCGTTCCGCTAGTTTATTAAGTCGTCGCCAGGCGGTGTAGAGTTTGGCGGTGGCTTGTTCTAGCTGCGTTGCTTGATTTACTAAGTCTGCTGTGGAGTTTAAACAACCAACCCGTAGGGCTTCTTCAAGGGCTTGCTCTAAGTTAATGAAGTCTGGATCGATTGTTTGTACTTGGCTAGCCGCCGCTATGTATTTTGATAGATAGCGAGCTTCGGAGGTGATCTGTTTGAGGGTATCCACATCGGGATTGCGAGCTGCTTCTGCGCGCAAAGTGTCCTGGTGGCTGGGTGGGAGTTTTTCCATCTCCTTGACTAAGGGGGTGAGGTAGCGTGTTGGGATAGTGTTATTGGCTGCTTTCTCACGAACTGTCTCTGGAATTAAATCAGAGGTCATGGCTGTCCATTCGTCTGCCAGCTGCTTAACCTCTTTGCGAGTAACCTGCTCTCCTCGGCGGGCTGCTTCGGTCACCATCTGTTGGACTTCTGGAGCGGCTTGAGCAGTTTCAACGAAGGCTCGTTTACTAAACTGGTTAACGGATTGCTCATTCAGTAGCCCTTCGTTGAGGAGCTCATCTGCGCTATTGGCTAACTCGATTAGGGCATAGGCCTGACTTTTGCTAATCTCTCGATCTTTTAACCAATTGAGAAATCCGGTGCCACGATTGTCACCGCTTTGTTTCTCACGATCGCGTACTGCTCTAAGAATGCGACCACGCCAGATATCGGTTTGCAAATCAAATCGGTCACATACCTGCCACGCTATGTCGATTTGGTTGTTAAAGTCATGTTCAGAAATATTGCTGTCGGTGGGATCGGGAACCTTGAAGTCGAGCGTTACATCTTGGTCTGTGCCGCCCTGGGTGATGTCGGCTACAAAATCGGCTGCTCCAACCATTTAATTCCTCTGTCCTGCAGACCTGTTTAGTAAACGCTTTACACATCCAGCACTGTAGTTTTTTCGTAGGGAAAACCTAAGGTTGCAATTCGGATGCGATCAAGCTTCTTATATTACAGCTGTAGGAGCCAGCGCACAAACAAGAATGATAGCGTCGCTGCACCTATGACAATGGCTAATAACGCTGTAATTAAGACGATCGCAAATAGTTTATCTGCTCGGCGACTGGGTCGAGGATTACGAATATGTCGTTCTAGTAGATCAACGTTGCGGGCGTTGGCTTTCCAAACAACGTCAAATAAGTCGCCAAGCATGGGCACTGTTCCTACGAGCACCTCTGTCAAGATGTTGAATCCCATGCGACCTAAGGTAGCAGCCGGTACTCCCATCCGAGCTGCTTCCGCTACGACGTAGATGGAAATGAGCCCTGCCATTAGGTCACCACCGCCGGGTAGTAGACCGATGAGCGGGTCTAGACCCACCCGGTAGCCGAGACCGGGTATTGCGATCGCATTATCCAAAACATGACTCAGATTGCGCAGCCTTTGTAAGGCGGCATGGGAATGATGCGTTGATGAGGCAGGGGTAGGGTCAGAAGGGGACATGAGGTTCATCATCGGCTGTACTAGGACTTTACACGTCTCAGCACAGTCGATGAAAGAGTTGCTTGAAAGTTGCTTGACAGTCTGGAGAATTAGGATTAGACAACCAACTGAGCGTTACCTGTGGCGGCTGAGCTACCTCTCGAAAGTTAAAAGCTGCTTTAGCAACACTATGAAAATCGAAGCTTGGGGCATAATGTCACCATCTAAATGACCCGTTTTTATCCCAACAATGAAGCAATCTAGGAAAATTTTACGCCGCGCACTACTGATTCCCACAGCGTTATTGACTCTTGGTGTGCTGGGTGCCAGTAGTGCTATGGCTCAAATCTATAGTCCCATTGAGCTAACAGGAGGGCGCGAAATTAGCGATACGCTTTCCGAGAGTGATATTCCGACAGGCGTGGGTGGCTTTGCTAGAGACTACACGGTTGAGCTAGTGGAAGGAGACCAAATTACCATCGACCTCATTTCAGAAGAGTTTGACGCGCTAGTAAGCTTACTCGGAGATGACGGCACTACCGTGAGCGAAAATGATGATGGTCCTGATGGGTCGACAAACTCCCTGCTGTTTGCCCGTATTTCTAAATCTGGCCAGTACACCGTTCGTGTCAGAGCCTATGCGGGGCAAGGTACAGGGACATTTTCTTTAAAGCTTGCTCGTCTCCGAGAAATTGAATAGATTGAGCGCTTAGCTCAATCTGAATTGCATCCCTAGAGTCCTATCCTAGGTTTTTGCTAGGTGACGTTGTTGCTTTGAAATAAAAGATCCTAAGTTTGAGCTTGCTAAGGGTTCCACTCTTTTGCTAACTTGTTTAGGCGCACAAGAAAGGCAGCAATGCCGCTTGTTGCCGGGATAGCTCAGTTGGTAGAGCAGTGGATTGAAAATCCTCGTGTCGGCGGTTCAAGTCCGCCTCCTGGCATTACCGATGTAGGTCGGTAAAATGTGGGTCGTTGCCCGAGTGGTTAATGGGGGCGGACTGTAAATCCGCTGGCTATGCCTACGTTGGTTCAAATCCAACACGGCCCACCACATTTTTCCATTGCCTTCATAGCTCAGCGGTAGAGCACTCCCTTGGTAAGGGAGAGGTCACGAGTTCAATTCTCGTTGAAGGCTTTTAGATCAGATTACCCTGTTTAAAGAGTGCATGACTAGCTTGCTTGGCAGGGGTAATTACTTCACGCTCAAATCCACCCATAATGTAGTTTTTATTTTTCATTAGAAACATAAAAATACTTGGTTTTGAGATGTCAATTAGTGGCTTTGGGTCGTCATCCAGTTTTTATGAGAAATCGTCGAACACAAAAGATGAGAACCGCGTAGTTTTACCCAGCACTTGCAAGCTTGAAACGGCATTTCTGCCTATTTCACTACCAAAATGCTACTATGAGTGTAAATAAATGTTTACTTGATTATTTATTGCTTGACAGGTTGACGATCAATTGCACTATGAGTAAAATCTTTGATAAGACAGACGGCCATTGCCTCTGTCATCAATAACGATTTCCGGAGGAGTGACCTATGGATATGCCAGGTCAATTGACACTAGAACAGCAGTTTCAACTGCAGCTCCTGAAAGATCAGGTGCGTAATCTCTCCCACGAGGATGCACAGAACTATGTAATTGAAGTGATGCGCCAGATGATGGTGAAGGACAATCTGGTAAAGCATTTGCTGAAAAACGCCTAGAGCCACCACATGATGAAATCCATAAAAATGCCCTCTGAAGCATAATTTCAGAGGGCATTTTTATGAATGGGGCCTA
>CALBPH010000218.1 GCA_937899365.1 uncultured Leptolyngbya sp. | reverse complement strand
AAGAGTTCTACGACCCCTATCCTAATACCAAAGTAATTGAGCTGTGCAAGAAGCACTTCCTAGGAATAGCCCCACTCAACCAGGGCGAGATTCGCAAATATAACCAGATCTTGGCAACTAAGGGAATCCGCGGCTTTATTCAAACCATGGTTGAAACTCCTGAGTATGCCGAATTCTTTGGTGAAGACACCGTTCCCTATCGGCGTTTCCCCACGCTACCAGCGGCTAACTTCCCCAATACTGAGCGTCTGTACCAGCAGCTGACTCGTCAAAACGATGATGTTGTCATTCCCAGCTTTGTCCCGTCCGTGTCAACAAAGGCATCGATTGACACTTAGGTTCACCTTGGGTCTTAGGGAAATGGTACTGCTCTGGATTTGATTGTTGCTATCGGTAGTGCTGAGTTTTTTATCTTTCGCACTAGCGATAGTTTTTAGTGGCTCTCTCTAGACTTCGACTGTGCATTCATGTGTAGGTAGCCTACGTCTTAATGTGTAGGGTCGTTGACGCATTACGTTACCGTTGTCGCTTAACGCTTTCAGGAACGATGACTTGTCCTCGCCAATGGGGACAACGCCATACCATTCTGGTGCATAGCCCGTTTATTCTGCCTCCGGCGGTGCAAGCTAACAATTCTGAGGAATAGTGTTACGAAATATGTCACATCACTTTGGAAGGTTAACTGAATACCGGAAAATACTATCGGAAGGCAGCTGAGCTGACATTAGGATTCATAGAATCTGGCCAATGATTGGCAAGCTTCGATTGCCGAATTAAGTGTTGCACTGGCCCATGGGCTCATGCTTGATTCGGGGTTAAAGTAAGTGAGGGCTACTTTGCTCACATCTTAATTGGAGTGAGTGATGTTCAGCTCCTTGAAGGTGAAAGCCGGATTATTTTTTCGGTTATATTCTTTCGGAGGAATCCATAAATGAGTATTGTCACGAAATCTATCGTGAACGCTGATGCTGAGGCTCGCTACTTGAGCCCCGGTGAACTAGATCGCATCAAGGGCTTTGTTGGCTCGGGTGAGCGTCGTCTTCGCATCGCCCAAGTTCTAACTGAGTCCCGCGAGCGTATCATCAAGCAGGCTGGCGACCAGCTTTTCCAAAAGCGTCCTGACGTTGTTTCTCCCGGTGGTAATGCCTACGGTGAAGAGATGACTGCCACTTGCCTACGTGACATGGATTATTATCTACGTCTTGTTACCTATGGCATTGTTGCTGGCGACATCACTCCTATTGAGGAGATTGGTCTAGTCGGTGCTAAGGAAATGTACAACTCCCTAGGTACATCCATTCCTGCCGTAGCCGATTCAATTCGCTTTATGAAGGGTGTTGCATCTTCTCTACTGTCTGGTGATGATGCTGCTGAAGCCGCTTCTTACTTCGATTACGTTGTTGGTGCGATGTTGGGTTAAGTCATCTGATTTTCCCCTTGCGTTATTAAGCCACATCGTAAAATCTCACTAAGGAATTCAAATCATGCAAGACGCGATTACTTCTGTAATTAATTCTTCTGACGTTCAGGGTAAGTACCTTGATCAGTCTTCCATGGATAAGCTAGCTGCTTACTTCCAGACTGGTGAGCTGCGTGTTCGCGCGGCTACTGCCATCGGTGCTAACGCTTCCGAAATCGTTAAGGATGCTGTAGCTAAAGCGCTGCTGTACTCCGATATCACTCGTCCTGGTGGCAACATGTACACCACTCGTCGCTATGCTGCTTGCATTCGTGACTTGGACTACTATCTACGCTATTCCACCTACGCTATGTTGGCTGGCGATCCTTCCATCCTTGATGAGCGCGTGCTCAACGGACTGAAGGAGACCTACAATTCTTTGGGTGTACCTGTAGGTGCTACTGTACAAGCCATTCAGGCCATGAAAGAAGTCACCGCTAGCCTAGTTGGTGCTGATGCTGGCAAGGAAATGGGCGTTTACTTCGACTACATTTGCTCTGGCCTTAGCTAGGTCAAGTTAATGTGGTTTAGATCGGCTAACCCGATCTAACCTCTGTTTCGGAAGTCTGAAGCGAGTGTTGGTTGGTTGAAATCTGTCTACGATGAGAGATTATGACGGCTTGCCATTGGTTATCAGACTTCCGAGCTTTTAGTTCTGTATTTACTGTGCAGAGCGGCATGACAGTTGCTTCGTAGCATAAGTCATGGCAGATTTTATATATGCTTGCGACCTGATGACTAGCTGGTTTAGAAGAAACCAGTTTTATCAGGATCTGGCTAACAACTAATCCTATTGAACCCAGGCTCAGATACAGCCGCTGATGTAAATAGGCTTTTCGCAATCGATTTGCAAAATAATTTTTGTTTGAGAGTAGGAGACATCTCTGCTATGCGTATGTTTCGGATTACTGCCTGTGTGCCGAGTCAATCTCGCATTCGCACCCAGCGCGAGCTACAGAATACTTTTTTTACTAAGCTCGTTCCCTACGACAGCTGGTTTCGCGAACAGCAGCGGATTCAAAAGATGGGCGGCAAGATTGTCAAGGTAGAGTTGGCTACTGGTAGACCTGGAGCTAATACTGGACTCGCCTAAGTCTCTGTAAAAACTGATAAAAAAGAAGGAGTAGCTAGGTAAGCTGCTCCTTCTTTTTTTGGCATCCTCAGGCGTTTTGCAAACGTATTGCCGTAGCCGTTAGCATCTGCTTGCAAGGATTATGCAGGGTCTAAACTATGTGCGTCAGGCCCATATACCATTCAGCCTCTATGAAGCTCCTAGGCCAAGGGAAAAAATTCTATGAAATATTGTCTAGGTTGCCGGAATGGTTTTGGGGTTAAAAGTATCGTGTAGGGACACACACTTCGCTGACAAAGCAATGACATCCATCTTTCTGAAATCCTGTACGGGTCTGTTAGCATGTGCCCTTGGTTTGGGTGTGATTGGAACGCAGTTTGACGTAGATCATGGAGTCGCCGTAGCCACGGCCCAGGCCCAGGGGATTAATGAAGATACAAACGTACGCGTATATCAACAGGCTAGTCCGGCGGTCGTGGCTATTGATGCAGGTGATAGCACGGGTAGTGGAAGCATCATCACGCCGGAGGGACTGATCTAAACCAATGCCCATGTCGTCGGTGGGGCTAGCCAAGTAACGGTGCGACTGGCGGATGGTCGCGAGTTTTCTGGTCGAGTCATTGGATATGCCGATGAGAATTTGGATCTAGCTGCGGTACAAATTGACGGAGGAGATAGTAAATTCCCCGTTGTGCCGCTGGCGAACAGCACTGCTCAGGTGGGGCAGCAGGCGTTTGCCATTGGCAATCCATTTGGTCTACAGGGTACCTTTACCGTCGGCATCGTCAGTCGGATCGATTCAGAACGCGGGTTAATTCAAACGGACGCAGCTATCAACCCAGGCAACTCGGGCGGTCCCTTGTTAAATCGGAATGGTGAGCTAATCGGGGTTAATACGTCGATTTTTACAACGGGTGAACGTGCAGGCAATATCGGTATTGGCTTTGCGATCGCAACCCCCCAAGTCCGCCCCTTTATCACCGCCGTACAAAATGGCACAGCAACTACAACCGCCTCCCGCCAACGCCAAGCAACCCAGGCTCCCTCACCAGTAGTCATTGACGGCAGCACTATCCAGGCTCGCCTCGATAGCAACAGCAATGTATTACCAGACAATAGCTATTTCAATGCCCACACCTTTGAAGGTAGAGCCGGTCAGCGTATCAGCATCACTATGACGAGCAATCAGGTGGACTCCTATCTATTGCTCTATGGTCCAAATCAAGAATATCTAGGCGAAAACGATGACAGCAGCAACAGCCAGAACGCTCGTCTAGACGTTACCCTACCCACCAACGGCACCTACTTTATATTTGCCAATTCCTACGGAGCCAGCGAGCAGGGCCAATACGAACTGAACGTTAACAGCCTGAATGATACTAGCGGCTATAGTGACGCTAACGGCTATTTGGTCAATCAAAGCGGTGTTCTCAACGCTCAAGACGATCGTCTGACAGACAACAGCTTCTATGACGAATACTCATTTAGCGCCCAACAGGGACAAGACGTCACGATTACGCTAACCAGTCAAGACTTCGATGCCTATCTATTGCTCATCGATAACCAGGGCAACAAAATTGCTGAAAATGATGACATCAGTCAAAACAACAGCAATGCCTCCATTCGCATATCTTTACCCTACACCGGTGACTATCGAGTCATCGTCAATGCCTATGACCAAACAGGTCAAGGGCAATATCAGATGAGCGTTCGATAGCAGTCGGACCTCTGCTCACATGGTTAGGCCAGCCCTAGCCATGTGAAAAAATCCTGGCGCGTAAAAAATTCAAGCAGTAGTAGGGCCAAAAACCCCACCATGGCAAAACGACCGTTGATGCGTTCCGCGTAGGTGGTCCATCCAAAGCCGGGGTCATCAGCCCCTGGAGATTGTGACGTATCGGATTCTACAGGATTAGAGTTAGACATACCACAATCAGAACGCTAAAAAACAAATAGAGTCTTACAGACTAAATACTCAGAACTACTGAGCTAAAAGTTTCGTTATCTGGGCGAAACTTTGGCTAATTTTATACTATTGATCACGCATCATCGACACACTTTCAAACAAATTGCTTTGTCTAAAAGTCAATACTGTAACGTTACGCCCACAGTTCACCACACCCGTGGTAGCTAGATGCTTTAAATAGCAACAGCTATATAAGACGCAATCTGCTGTTGCCATAGCCTTTCCTTTAGAAATAGGCAGTCAACAGATTGCTATGGCTCTCAGTCAGCCACCATTGCATAGATTAAACCTGTTGACTGGCCTTCTTAAAGCCTTAGCAACGGATAGCTCCAGGCTTTCCAAAGACTATTCATATGCTTCAAAAATAGATTTTTTCTGTCTAAACCAACATTTCTTAAACCTATCGAGTTCAGTATTTTATACTTACCCTCTAACCGAGTTAGTTCACCAAAAATATTCAATGACAATAATTTGTTACTATCACTAAAGTTTGTATATTCATTGCCCTCTATTTTCATAACTATGTTTTTGATAGGAGAAACTCATAGTTTTAACTAAGAGGGATTTTGAGGCTTCGATACCCATAGATAAACAGGTTTTTTGTCTGTTATAATCAGGACTCTCATTAGAAATGTGTTCTGCACAAAGCAGCAATCAAGAGCTTTGTAGCCCTAATTCCGACAGCTTACTTCCATCGCCTCTTTCTAGACCTAATCATTAAATCTTCAAATCTGATGGCTGATACTAAAACTACGCCACTTACAGGAAAAGCATTACTTCAGAAAATGAAGGAAATAACCCATCTACCGAAGCGGGAAAAAGCTAAGGAATGTGGTTATTACAGCATTACTAAAGACAAGCAGGTCAGGGTTAATCTGACTGATTTTTATGACGCCCTGCTAGCCGCCAGAGGGATCCCTCTGGGGCCAGAGAGTACTAAAGATGGGCGCGGACGTGAACCGACTTATCGCGTTAGTGTCCACAAAAATGGGCAAATTGTTATTGGTTCTACCTACACTCAAGAAATGGGGTTAAAGCCAGGTGATGAGTTTGAAATTAAGCTTGGCTATAAGCATATACACTTAATTCAATTGGGTGAAAATAAAGAAGCGGATGAAGATGATTAGGTTCAAGTTTAGGGCTCTAATTTAAGTGTTATGCGATGTTACATAGGCTTTTAGATTAGCTTACAAATCAGCCATCGTGGACCGATTACATAAGTCACCTAGCATGCATAAAAGAAGGGCCAGAGAATATTTCTCTGGCCCTTCTTTTATGCATTACTATCTTATTTCCACAACTGCGGCTACGCCACAACCTCTAATTGGGCAATCAAGGGCTCGTCTAAGGTTTGCACCTTATCAAGCAGTAAGCGACTGAGATAGGCGCGCAGTTGGACAGCTTGACCCTCGTTGGGAATATACATATGCCCCCCTGACTCGGTGATGGTTTTGCTAAACAGCGGGGTTTGCAACAACGCTCGATAGGTGGGTAAATCGGTGGTGCGATCGCAAATCAGCCCACGATCCGCCGCCGTCGGCACTAGCCCTGGCGGCAGATGACCTTCCAATAGGGCCAAAATATGTAAATGACAGGCCTGGGTATTGATTCCCCGCTGCTCCAGCAGGTGCAAAATGGCGCCCACAGGTAACGGCTGTTGGGGAAAGACCCGTAATAGCTCCATCAATAAAAAGTAGTCACTGTACTGCTGACGGGTGACGTTGAGTACCTGGGGATAGCGCGCCAAATTAACTAAGCCATAAGCAACGCGGCTACAGCTTTGGGGCAGCTCGCTAGCGTAGGTATCTTGAATAATTGTGGCATTGGGAAATTTTTGCCGCAGCCAGCGAGCAATGGCGGGTAAGGAGGCTGAACCACCGGTACACAGCACCTGCTTAATCGATTGAGCATCGACGGTGTTATTACTCAGCAGCACATTTAGATAACGATTGATCCGCTGGATGTAGGGCAAGAAAATCAGATTTTCCAGCTGCCGTCGCTTAATCAGCCAACATTGCCCCGCCAGGGTGATCTGCATTTGACTTTGTTGCTGCAACGCCAGCTTTAAATGGCGGGCCGCCGCCAGCAAACTCTGCCCCAGATTAGACCCCAGCAATCGGTGCTGCAGACTATAGCGCTGGGCCCAGTCAACATGACCTACATTGGGCAATGTCAGATCATCCAAATTCAGCAGCGACCAGTCCGCATCTTCAGCCGCCAAATGCCCCTGCCAATCCCAGCGAGTCGATTCTGCCGCGTCTATGTCTGACAGGGACTGACGCCGCTCTTGGGGAAGGAGCAGCTGACAGACAATATCTTGGTCCAGGGCATCCCCAGCATAGGCAAAGCCACGCAGGGCAAAGTCGGCATAGTTGAGGCTAGCCAAATCCTTGGGTAAGTTGACTATGCCCAGCTCGGTCATTACGGCCCCACCACTAATAATCACCGTGCCGTCTTGCCACTGACAGTTATATAGGCTGGGCTGACGCGATAGGGATACGGTCTCGGCTAAAGCACTATCCCTAGGATCGGGAAGACCGGATAGAACGGATGCGATCGCATCTTCCACAAATACAATTTGCTCTGGCTGGGCAATCAAACCCGACGCCAGCACCGCTTCACGCAGGTTAAAACTATAGGTATCTGGCCAGTTGGAGGGGTAGCCAACACTCACACCCTGCAGACTTGCCAACACCTGACCCAGGTCATTACCTTCTAAGCCCACCGCCTGACCCTGATTGACCGAATATTTCAGCAACGCCACCATGGCCTGCAACATCTGCAACATTGGCAGCTCCACAGTATCTGACCAACGCACCCAAGGATCCGAGTTAGGCAGGGTTTGACCATGCCCCACAGCCACCTTTAGCAGCGGTTTAAGGCGATTTACCCCAATTAGCTCCGTGGAGCCAGACGTATCCAAGAGATCGCTCAGGTCTCCCATGGCGTCATACCCCACAGCCACCGTGTCCTGGGCTGAGGTCATGACTGCCACCGCAGGCAACCGAAAATGCTTGCTATCGTCAGCGGGCATTTGCCAATAGAGGGGATACACCTGACCCGTGCGACGATTCATCAACACAGCCGATAGCCCCGTTACTCACACATCGAGACCCAGGAACCAGTCGCCGTCCAGATTTACAGCAGGGGTGTCTGGCTCAATAACGGGAGGAGGAGCCTCGGGAGTGACAAATAATGATGCATCCGAATCCGCCGCCGCCCGATCACCATCGCTGCTATCACTCTCCTTATCAAGCGGGACCACAGGTACCGTAGCCCCACTGTCCCCAGGCTCATCGGGAATGAGGTGAATC
>CALBPH010000217.1 GCA_937899365.1 uncultured Leptolyngbya sp. | reverse complement strand
TCGAGACAGTTGTGGACGCTGGGCATAGTCAATTAACCAGCTAATAAGGCGATCCATCATGGGCTGCCCAGTGAGCAGCTCTAATCGAGCAAACCCACCGATGTTCCCAGCATTAATTTCGCTAATGCGCCAGGTCCCATCATCATCCAGCAAAAAGTCATAGCCAAGCGTGTGGAGGCCCAACGCTTGGTAATGTTCTGCAGTCTGTCGAATGGCTTCGGTCTCATCAGCTGAAATCTTGGCTAAGGTACATTCACCATCAAGACTGACGTTGTTCACCCAATGCCCTCGTTTTGAGCGTCGCAGATAACTGCCGTAGATCTCTCCATCGACAACGACGACCCGTTTATCGCCAGCAGCAGTACGCTGGAGAAAGCGACAAAACTGGAGCGGTTCAGTCTGCCCCGTTTGTAAATAAGCCATCACAGATGAAAATGTGGGAAATGACCGCATTCCCTCAAAGGCGTTGTCCACATAGAATGTGCGTGTTTTATACCAAACTTTAAACACGCCCTTGCCACCTGTGCTATTGGCTCGCTTTGCAACAACAGTCTGAAATTGTTCAAAGAATTCCATCGCCTCAGTTTCGCTGGCAGTGACAATAGTGTCTGGGATGTAATCTTTGGCCACCTTTAAGAGAAAATCCGATTTGATTTGTTGCTGTTTACCTGAGGGACGATTGACAAAGCGTGTCTTGGCTTCCCACTCGCTAAGGTTGTCCAGGTATGCGGTTGGAAATGGCTTGAGCGTGCGACAAAAAACAACGTCAATGTCATCCAGACAAAAGTCCACAGCGGGCTGATGCCCCAACAATAGAAATTGTGGATAGGTCAGGGGCTCAGTCGAGAGAATGGCTGAGATTTTCCCTGTAAACGGAGCAAGTACTCTAGGTGCAGGTAAATGGTAAAACGTGATCCTAGGATCGCTCGAAACCCGCCTGTAGAAAGTCGGTACATCTAGGGGTGGGCGACTGTACTGGGTTGGATCGCAAATGCTCAGAAGTTTCATGCTAGGTCTCATTCTGTTTTATGTCACTGAGGTTGAGTCGTCGCTGCTGACGGCGATCGTTTTCATCTCTATGGCACGCGCGTCCTGTCTGGACGGTACTTTGCCCAGCGTCGAAATCCAAATGCCTAGCATAATAACCAGAAAGGCCAGCATTTGGACCGTCGAGGGCCGCTCCCCGTTGAGTAAAAAGGCATAAAAGATAGAAAAGACGGGTGTTACAGAAGTCCAGCGACCAACAGTACGAGCATCTAAGCGCCCCAATGCTGCGTACCAGAGAAACTGAGCCACCACAATCAGCAACAACGCGTAGATAGCCATGACGATCCATAGCTGTCCGGCGAAGGTTTCAGCAAAGTGGTCTGGGCCAAACACAATGTTGGCAATGCAAAAGAAAACGATGGATGAGATTAGGTTACGAGCAAATACGACCGTTCTGAGTGGTGTCTCTTGGGACAGCATGAGCTTGCTGAGGATGGCAGCGATCGCATACACCACGGTAGAGGCCAAAATCAGCAGATCCCCACGATTGATCTGAAACTGACTGCTGATAAAAACAATTGCCAAAATTCCCACTGCAATTAGAGAAAAGCCTATCCACTCTGCTTTAGAGATCCGCTTGCCCCAAACCGCCGAGCCCGCTAGAGCCAGCAAGATCGGCCCCAATCGGCCCAATAGTACAGAACTGGTTACCATCGTATGTTGCAGTCCTAAAAAAATTAGCGCAGACAGCAGCGCGGCAAGACAACCGTTGATTAGTAAACCCAACAGAATACGTTTGGGCATCTGGTAAAAATCTCTGAAAACAGGGCCGATACCAAACCACCCCAGTACCGTTAAGGCCGCACAGAAGTTACCAACAAACAACACATTGCAAAAGGAAATGGGGGTTGGGATGCCGCCACTCAATACCTCAGCATTGGCCCCCAGAAACGTAATCAGCGAGGGCCGCAGTGCCTGCAAAGCTCGCGACAAGACTAGCAGTACCTCAGGGTTGAGACGGGAAATAATTGGCAGCTGATTATCCATAACCTGATCTAGACCCGCTCATAGGTAGACGGCTCCGCCTCTAGCACAAACAGATCGTCATACTGCATTACTGTCCCAGTAATCCGAACCGGATCAGCCACTAAGTCGAGGACACGATCATTCACCGCCTGTCCTTGTCCATCTACCAGTAAGAAGTACATCACGTCATCGCGGCTATTTTGAACACGAAAGACAGCGGGGACACCGCCGCTAATGCAGCGAATAGCACAGGCCCGATGGGTCTTACCCTGGCCAGGTTTCATCGTGCCAAGGTAGCATTTACTATCCAAAATCTCCCCTGTTAGTGAAAAACTACCCAGAGAATTGCCATCAGCAGGATTAAGCGTTACGTCAGCAGGTGGCTCGACAGGCTCTGCTCCGCGTACAGCAATGATTGATAGCTGGTTACGAGAAATTAGCGTTCCTGTCAGCTTAACCCACTGCCCAACCTGCTCTAGCACATCGGCCCTCGGTGTACTTTTGCCCGTCCCAGATAACAAGTAACGAGTAAAGGGCACCTGGGAGGCAACATTGCCAGGACGGGGCACAATCAGATGGGGAACAGGCTCGCCAACAAGCAGTCCTTCTAACTCTGTTGTTCCCTGGATTCTCGCACTATTAAACTGATTGTGCAGTCCTGGGAAAACAACTGAAAACAGAATGCTACCTATCACCAGTAGTGGGATAAACCGGAATAAAAACCGCTGGTAGCTCCTAGGTGCCGGAGCGTAGTTGATATAAAATTCATCTGTGGGTTTATCCGAGGTGGAAGACATAGAACTGCTAGTGTGACTGTGAAGAGAATGAGGTGAGTTGAAGGATGTGAAGTGAAAAATATAAGGTTGCTAACAATAAATACAACTAGGCAGAGCGCACAATCACAGCCGGAGTGACTTTAGTACCTGCCAGGTTAGGCTTAGTCCGAACAAAAATTCGATCGCCTTCAAGCCTGACATCAAATGTAGGCACCTTTTCTTCAAACGGCGGCGGTGACGAACCACAGTCTGGCCGATACTGATAACCGTGCCAGGGGCAGGTCACACAATCATCCACAATCTTGCCCTCTCCTAACGGTCCATTTTGGTGTTGACAGACGTTTGAGAGGGCTGAGATTTTATCGTCGTAACGAAAGATAGCGACTCGTTCTCCTGCAATGGTGACCACCTTCGCCCGATTGTTGTCAATGTCACCGACGCATCCCACCTCAACAAACTCATCGCTGTTCAGGTAAAGATTGGAGCGATCTCGCTGTGCCTCACGGTTACCGGCAACAAGATGGATAGTTAAAATCCAAAGCAGCCCCAGCAGGACAGCCATGGTCAGTAGTGGGTGTTTGTTGGTTTGCAGCGCCCCCAAAACGACATGACCTACCAGGAGACCATAAGCTCCGTAAACACTCATATGAAGCATTTTCCAGACTGGGGCAGTGAGATTAGCTAACCAAAAGTCGTGGCTGGTAGCTGCCATTAGAAACAAAATTATCAGTGCCAGCAGCCCCAAAATTTCGAAGGGGAACAAAATAAAGCTGCTGTAGTGGCTATTGCCTACGAGTAAGCTCACCAGCGGATCAAGGTTGCCAAAGTCGTGATACCAAGTTAATGCACCATTAAAGTCTATAGGCCAACGAGGCGCACTAGCCCCCAACCAACGCCAGGGCAACTTGAGCCAGCGCCAACCATTGACATGAATCAGCGCCAGCAAAAACATCGTGACGCCCATGTGCCGCCGATTGAAGAGCAGCGGGTAAAATTCAAGGCGGTGTACAAAGATTATTATTCCAATCC
>CALBPH010000216.1 GCA_937899365.1 uncultured Leptolyngbya sp. | reverse complement strand
TTGGGGTATTGGCGTATTTTTCAAAGGTAATATTGTTTTTAGAAGACTGTTCTATTAACCTGGTGATCAAACAGAAGCGATAAGATGGATGTAACATCTATCCTCTTATGGCATGAGTAAACTAGACGGCAGACATCTGAGTATCGAAACCCAGAACTACCTACGTCAGCAAGCCATCCGTCTACGTCAGCAAGGTAAGCCTGTGGGTGAAATTGCCGACTATCTCGGTGTTAATCGGAGTGTCATCGGCAAGTGGTGGCGACAGTACAACGCCCAGGGAGAGGAGGCGTTGGTCCAGCAACGACGAGGCCGCCAACCAGGGTCGGGGCAGCGATTAAGTGAAGCGCAGCAGGAGCAGCTACGTTACTCGATCCAGACGGGACATCCAGAGGATTATGGGATTGAGAGTGCGCTGTGGACCCGTCGAGCCGTTCAATCCCTGATGGCGAAGCAGTGCGATATTCAGATGCCAGTGCGCACCGTCGGGGATTATCTAAAGCGTTGGGGCTACAGTCCACAACGGCCCCTCAAACGGGCTTATGAACAAGACCCGGATGCCGTTGCCCAGTGGGTTGACGAGGACTATCCTGCCATCAAAGCGAGAGCGAAAGCGGAAGCGGCCGAGATTCACTGAGAGGATGAAGCGGGCGTACGCTCGAATGACCAACGTGGTCGCAGTTACAGTCCCAAAGGCAAGACACCGGTAGCCCTGCACAGTGGCCGACAGCGGAGTCGAGTGAACTATATTGCTAGCGTCAGCAAGGGTGGGATAGTCCGTTTTATGCTCTACACCCAAAACTTTGATGGACCGCTTTACTTGCGTTTTTTACAGAAACTTGTGCGAACCAGTCAGGGCAAATTATTTTTGATCGTAGACCGTCATCCAGTTCATACCAGACGGTTAGTGAAGGATTGGCTAGAGGCCCATCACGACGAGATAGAAGTCTTCTATCTACCGTCCTATTCGCCTGAGTTGAATCCAGCAGAATACCTCAACAACGATGTTAAGCAACAGGTGCATGAAAAACCGCCCACGATGAGTGTAAAGCAGCTGAAAAATAGAACACACTCGGTGCTCATGAGATTACAAAAACTACCGACAAGAGTCGGTCGCTATTTTCGGCATCCAAAGATTGCTTATGCTGCATGAACTATCACTTCTATTTTGAAGCCGAACTAATAGTTCGTAATACACCTGGAGACGCGAGTGCATTTATGAATCTGTCCCTACGACGGGACTATGTGCTGGGGCAAAGTAAAGCTCCGTCGCATTTTTAGAAGGGATTTATGTCTGCGCCTTGTATCCTCATCAGAGAGTTGGACAGCACTAATGCAATGGGCTAAAACGTGCTCACGGCAACGACATTGCGTCGAAGTGGCATCTGATGCGTTAATTGAAAAGCAAGACAGTTACCAATTTCATCCCGTACTTCTGCCAGAGTGTCCACATGAATCAATACTGGCGTGGCCTTACCGATATCAACTGATTTTCTAAGGCATAGATAGTAAAGGCCATAGACCTGAAACTCATGCTACATTCTGCATATTGTCTAACTCGCTAACAATTATTAAAAAGTTAGCGAGCTTCGGCGATTGGCTTCGAAATATCTGGCACAGGTTGACGATGCCCTTTGGTGTGTGGCTAACGCCCTATAAATTACTGGATTGTGACAGTATCCAGTAACGGAGCCATACAGATGACTTTTCTAAAAGGGGAAAATCCCCATCATCCAAAACCCGGTTCAACGATCAAAGTAGATCCTATTCGAGATAAGCTGGCAATCCAGAAAATCAAGCAGACGCTTGTAAAGAACCCTCGTAATCTATGCTTCTTTACCTTTGGTCTCAACACGGGCTATCGTGCGAGTGAGTTACTATCGATCCGCGTTGAGCAGGTGCGCTATCTAAAATCTGGCGACCTGTTGGACGTCAGACAGCCGAAGACCAAGCGATATCGACAGGTCAAAGTCAATCGGGTAACCTCCGAGTCTATTCAAAGCTTGCTTGCTTGGAAAGAACTCAACGATAATGAACCGTTATTTATGGGACAACGCGGACTGCTCAAAGTCAGTACAGTCAGTCGGATGGTGAAAACCTGGTGCGAACAGGTAGGGCTTAATGGTCACTATGGTAGCCATACCCTTCGCAAAACCTGGGGATATTGGCAACGTATGGAGCGGAATACACAGATTCCTCTTCTGATGGAGGCATTTGGTCATACTACCCAGCAGCAAACGCTGCAATATCTGGGTATTCAGTCGGATGAGATTGCGGCGATTTACGATCTTGAGCTATGAGAGTTTGGCTGTGAGATTGAAGCCGTATGAAATTTAAGGAGGGTATTGAACACTCTCACAGCTGACTTAATCAACTGCATATCCAGTCATCGCACGACCCTCAGGAGCCCTCCAGCCTACCACAATCGACGGTTTTCGAATACCTGCATTCTCCAAATCTAAGGCAAAACCATCTTCAGTTCCATCACGCTGAATCCAAACCTTACCGTCGATAATATCAATGTGGACGGTGCAGCCATGCTCATACCGATGGCCCTCCCAACCTACGATTAAGATAAGATATCGGTCTTGAGTACGATCAAAAACAGTTTCTTTCTTGACTTGACTGTAGGAGGGCTTTGGTGCGTGAATATTCTGTCAGACAGATCGGTCCTTTAGGAGGTCGAACTTAGCCTTCAATAGGGTAGCTATCAGGCATCCCCAAGTGAGTGAATCGGTTGATAATTGAACATTCCAACAGTAATTCTGTCGTTTGATTCTCAATACATCGTGCAGACACGTCACCTGTGAAAATGGTTTTGAGTCGATACATCATGGTTTCACTCAAAGACCGTCGATGATAGTTAATCTCTTCTTTCCAGGTAGACCGTCCCTTTTTGCGGATAGTTCGTAGGTTTTCATCCCGTGGATGAGGGGCTTCCTTGCGGTTACCATGAAACCAAATTTTGGCATCTTTGCGAGGCGGAATCGCTGCTGTGGCTCCCCGCTCATCAATGGCATCGTAGCAATAGGTACGGTCGTAGGCCCCATCGGCACTTACTTGGTCAATATCGTCTGGTATTTGATCCAATAGATCTGGCAACATCTCTCCATCGCTGATTGAGTTTGAGGTCACGACGGCAGCCAGAATCTCTCCGGTGTGCTCATCGACTCCCAAATGCAGTTTGAGCCAGGTGCGACGTTTACTTACCCCGTGCTGCCGGGTTTTCCATTCCCCTTCTCCATACACTTTTATACCCGTACTATCGACCACCACATGACGACCACCGGGGGCAGGCTTAGTCGGCAAATCAATCGTTAACGTCTTTTGGCGACGCGACAATGTTGTATGCACCGGTAAATCGACCGATACGCCCATCAGCTCGAAGATAGACCCCGCAAAGCCAATCGTTTGACGTAAGGCCAGTCCATAGAGCACTTTGAAGGTTAATAGGGTTTGGATGGCTAAATCGCTATAGTCCTTCGATGCCCCTGGCTTACCAGTCTTTTGAGTGTTTTTCCACCCGGCAATTACCTTATCACTGAGCCATAACGTCAGACTTCCTCGCTTCACCAATGCAGCGTTATACTCGGGCCAGTTGCGGAGTTTGTAGGTGCGCTTCATCGGTATCGTGTTTGTGTGGTAACTGCACTTTACCGGCTTCTATGGCTCCGCAGCTGCCTTATTCACGCAACAAAGCCATACAGGAATATTCCTATCGCTTTATCCTAAAAATTAGCAACGACAATAAAACAGCGTTGGGAAAAAAATAAAAATATGAATATGACAACGCAGACTAGAACTATTGAGGAGGTTTATCT
>CALBPH010000215.1 GCA_937899365.1 uncultured Leptolyngbya sp. | reverse complement strand
ATGGAACGTCTCTACGACCTACAACATCCACTCCATCCCAATTCCCAACCGACTATCCGTCGCCCCCGGTGCAAACTGCCATTCCACATCCGTCGCCAGCCGCAGCCGCTCCGTTAACCCGTAGCCAAACTCCAGCTGGGTAATCATCACCGAATCATCCTCCGTCGGACTAACCCAACTTTGCGTATAGGCAAAATCAGCCCCACCGCCCCGCGATGGAATCACCTTTACCTGAAACCCCACCTGGACACCGCTTTCGCGATAGTCCACCGCCTCCACATGGCGATAGCCCACAATGGGAGCCACATTTACATAACCCCCTAGGGGCAATAGGTAATAGCGCAAATGGGCACCGTAGGCTTCTCGGTCGTTATCGTTACCATCAAAATTGGCCACTTACTCTGCATTCACTGTCAGGTGCAGCTCCCCCACAATGATGTCCTCAATACCGATAGCCAGCCCACGGTCATCACGGCTCGATGGAAACAAGGCATAGCCCAGCTGCAGCCGTGATGGAAAGCTGGGGTCGTTGCGAATAGTATCCAGGACATCGGGGGGTTCCCGTAGCCATTCCTGGAGTACAGGGCTGCTATCCACCGTGCCTGGTTCTAAGTCCAACTCGGCGTCTAGTTGTTCATTGGGTTCATTGAATGTTGGTTCTGCCAGGGCCGCTCCCATTGGGGCGAAGCAGCCAATAACGGCTAGGCTGATCTTGCTGTAAACATCAGCCATAGTTTATCCAGCCCATCATTGCCTGTTCTTGTCTTGTCATAGTTACTGAAGCTGCAATACCTGCGATTAAATCATTTCCCCATTAAAGTTTCGGGCACAGCGTGCCATTCGGTAAACAGGGCCACCGTCCCAACCTGATGACCACCCCTACAAAAATCCCATCGGATCCACCGGACTACCATTACGACGCACTTCGAAGTGTAAATGTGGCCCCGTCGATAGACCGGTAGAGCCCACGGCTGCTATGGACTGCCCTTTTGATACCGATTGCCCCTCGCGCACATTTAATCGACTGGCATGGGCATATAACGTAGTCAGCCCGCCCCCATGGTCAATAATCACCGAATTTCCGTAGCCACCGTACCAGCCCGAAAAAATGACCTTGCCCGAGTCAGCCGCGACAATGCCTGTGCCATAGGATGCACCAAAGTCTACCCCCGCATGAAATCGTCGATAGCCCAACACCGGGTGTACCCGAGAGCCAACGCGGCTGGTAATCTGCCCCGCCGTGGGGAAGCTCATTTGGCCGGTCCCCAATACGATGCCGCTGGCGGCTGCCACCCGCTGACGGATTAAATTTGCCAAACTTTCAGAATCTCGCACTAACTGAGCTTGGGCCGCTTCAAGGGCGCTGCGATTTTCCTTCAGGCGGGCAATCAGCTGATTTTGCTGCCCCGCCTGGGCCTCAAACTGATCTCGACGGGCCAGTAGCTGTTGCCGCAACAGGGCAATCGAATTTTTCTGAGCTTCCACCCCCTGCTGCTGTCTAACAATCAGGTCAGCTTTTGCCTGCACCTCCGCCATCACGTCGCTATCAGCCTGATAAACTTTCCTCAGCAAATAGCGACGTTCCAAAAATTCATTCAAATTCTCGCTTTTAAGCAATACCGCCCAGCCTTCCGCATCTTTCTGCCGCTGCATAAACTGCAGTCGTCGCACGGCCGCTATCCTCACGGTTTCGTAGTCCTCCTGAGCCACGCCCAGCTGATTCTCTAACCGTTTAAGCCGTTCCTGGGCCTGGGCTATTTGAAATTCCGTATCCTCAATTTTGAGGTCCGTAATCGTAATACTGTCCTGTAGACCATCCAGCTGTTGGGCCGCTTCCTGTTCTAGATTGCGCAGCCGATTTTGCTCTGATTCCAACTCCTGTTGCTGTTTTTCTATCGTTTCCTGCTGCTGTCGGAGCTGCTCTAATGGCGCATTGTTTTTAGTCTGCCCTAATGCAATAGGTCCCAAAAACAACAGACACATCGCCACGCTGGCAAAGAGAGATAAAAACCGCTGTGTTCGTTTTGCAGTCATTCGTTTTGTCAGGAACTCGCTGGTATCAACGGCGGAACACACGACTGACATAATAGTCTGACTTTGCAACTCCAGAAAAGAAGTTTATGTTACGCCGCTGCTGATTTAGCTCCATACACCTCACCAACGGCATCAGACCTCGAGGGGCAAGGCACAATCTGGCCCATCATTACGGGGGCTATTGACCAAAGTACTAACTGGATAAGCCTCCATTTCACTGGCATTGTAGGGTTTCATTAAACCTTTTACCTGGAAGGGCGAAGCCGTTAGCCAGCGGTCGTAATCAGCCACGGGGATAATCACCGGCATTCGATTATGGATAGGCTGCATTAGCTCATTAGGT
Organism: uncultured Leptolyngbya sp.; assembly: GCA_937899365.1. Lineage (GTDB taxonomy): Bacteria > Cyanobacteriota > Cyanobacteriia > Phormidesmidales > Phormidesmidaceae > Leptothoe. The sequence goes on along the minus strand of CALBPH010000215.1, from coordinate 8,397 downwards.
TCTGTCGTCAAGATCGTACAGGTCTCAAGGTAGCTGCCATCGCCACCTTCCCACTGCTCCCACAGCCCAGCAAAGGCAAATAGAGGTTGCTCCCTCAGGTGAATGTAAAAGGGCTGCTTCTTTTTATTGTTGGCCGTTCGTAACCATTCATAAAACCCGTCGGCGGGGATCAGACAGCGGCGACGCTTAAAGGCAGCTCGAAAGGATGGTTTTTCAGCAGCAGTTTCTGAACGGGCATTGATCAGTCTGTAGCCGATCTTATAGTCCTTGGCCCAAGAAGGAACCAGACCCCATTGGAAAATGCGATACTCCCGCTCAGCAATAATGGCCGAGACCGGTTGAGATGGTGCGATGTTGTAGCGTGGCGGTGGCTGGGGCTCTGTCGTAAGTTGAAACGCCTCGGCTAGCTCTGCACCAGATTGAGTTTGGGTATAGCGACCACACATGGGAAAGCGTTGAGTGTTGAGTGTTGAGCGAGCCCCTGGGCGAAGTCGCTGGCATAGTCTCCCCAGCAAGGATAGCGATAGGTTAATGGGAGTTTACGAGTGCCTATGGACTGAGACAATTGTACTGAAGTTTTTTCAGCGGGAGTTACTTAATGGAAATGCTCTATCGCATTGCTCCAAAAACTGATGTGCAGATAGCGACTGTGCAAGGGTGGTTCGAGTCGTCTGACCTGGCAGCGGAGGGGTTTATTCATTGTTCGTTTCTGCATCAGGTGATGGGGGTGAGTCGTCGCCACTATGCAGGACAGCAGGGACTGGTGCTGTTTAGCATTGATCCAACAGCCGTGAACTGTGAAATTCGAGTGGAGAATTTATCAGGTGGAAAGGAGCTGTATCCCCATATCTATGGACGAGTGCCTTGGGCGGCAGTAGGGAAAGTTTATCAGGATACCTATAATGCAGCAGGAGTCTTTGAGCTGCCATTAGAGTTGCGCTCAATGTGACGATGTCTGCTACATAACCAACGCTATGTAGGTATTCAATTTCATCCAGGAAGTAAAGATTCATCCAGGAAGTAAAGAAAAACTAAGAGTATTTACTCATTTTCCTGAACCCAAGGCATTATCAAAACAAGCGAACATAATTGGTTAAGAACATGTTGCTGGCGGCTTACAGCTGATCAAGATGTTCTTAAGGATGACAGGTATGAGGGGTTTGATAGGTGAGTGACTTAGGGCAGTCCTAAGTCATTTTGTTGATCGTTAAATCATGTCCAAGTTACAGCGTGTAGTTTCCTTTGGCTAACTCGTTAGTTTTGGATATGAATGAGCTTTAAACCAAGGAGTTCCCATGACATTTGTTCCCGCTGTTATAGTGTTTGTACTCGTTTTTCTATCTTTTTCAAAAGAAGTACTTGCCAAAAAGGAAGATCCCAAAAAGGCTAAAGCTGGTGATACTAAACCCAGCATGGCGGACGTATTACTCAAATATGAGTTAATGCATGGATTAGAAGAAAACTCTCAGTGACACAAATTTACTTGGCACTGTATTTAGTGCAATATCTCTTGAAGGGTCAGATGTTCATAGTAGCAGCTGACTCTTTATTTTTTGGTGTCGCTAATCTTCGCTCCGAACGTCACAGGGGAATCTTTACGCAACGGCATCATATTTTCCACCTTGAGAAAAGACCTGTTGGCCTATCATATTGCCATAACGTTAGCTCTACTCGCCATCAGATAAACGCTCTATGGAAAGGTCTAATCCCCCATTAAATGTTAAAACACCTGCTGAAACCTTTGAAGAAAAAAGGCAACAGGCACTTCATCAGTGTGAGCATCTGATTAAAGACTTTTCCAAACGGGCTGATCGCCATAAGGGGCGATATAAGCGATTGCAGACTACCAGTATCACCTTAGCCGTTTGCACAACCGTCTTATCTGCACTATCCGCTAGTAATTTACTGGGGTCATTAGATTGGATAGTCCTATCCATCAGTGGTTTAGCAACACTCTCAACAACATTCCTGAGCCAAACAAACTCACAAAAAATGTGGGTCCAATCCCGCAATATCTCTCAAGAATTTCAAATGGAGCTTTTTCTATATCTCCAAGGGACTAGGGACTATGCCAACATTTCTGACGAGTCAGAACGTCTACAGCTTTTTTCAAAATGTCTAATGGATATCTGGTCCCAAGCCCAAGAAAAATGGTCTCAACAGGCCCTCTTTCGTCAATAAAGGTTGCCCCTGCCACAAAAGTACCCATGCAGGCACTGTCAAACATCTATCCGAAATACATACTCGAGAGGTTGTTGTAAAAACGACAGCGGTCGAGGTGTCTGTCACAGATATCAAAGCCATGAAACTACTGGTTACGATTGTGCTACTTGCCATAGCGGGGGCTACCCTATGCCTCAATCTATGGGCCTATTGGCAAAACTCTCGCTATGACACATCTGATTTTATGGGGGCATCGATTAATTTCCATGCGGGTAATTTTATTGTGGGTGTACTGGCTAGCCTGGGTATTGTGCTGCATCCCAGCTGGTCATGGTGGATAGGTCTCATTGTTTTGGGGGTGTGCTGGCTTGGTAGTCTGCCCCTAATGTGGCTTGTGCATTTTGTCCTGCGCCCGTTTCGTCAGCCTCCCCCATAGATAACTGGAAAAGATACGTACAGCCCTATGGAAAGGTTAAAAGATAATGCTTATTCGAATTGCTCAGCAAGAAGATATTGAAACGCTGTTTGAGATTAGAACTAGCGTTGTTGAAAACCATCAGTCTCGTCAAGAAATTGCTGATCTGGGAATTACGGCAGCCTCAGTTGCTGAAATGCTGAAAACCGACTGCCGTGCATGGCTAGCTGAACTTGATGCTCAGACCGCTGGTTTCTCCATTGCTAATAAAACAGAAAAAACTATTTTTGGCATGTTTGTGCGTCCTAACTTTGAGGGGCGTGGAGTAGGCCGCCATTTGATGGAGAGGGCTGAAAACTGGCTATGGTCCAATCATATTGATGAGATTTCATTGCTCACGGGAAATGATCCAAATTTAAGAGCCTATGGTTTCTATCTCCACTTAGGTTGGATGCCAATGCAGGTTGAACCTGATGGCCCCTTTAAAGGTGAGATGAAATTTATCAAGCGACGATGAGAATATGGACCGCGCCTGTCTTTTGGAGCACTTGTGTATATAATGTAACTGCTGTCTTCAAGTTGGTTCGCAGTTGCTATAGCGTTTGTTTTCTATCAGATATTTTCTATCAGAAAAAGGTATTAAGCATTATTGCAAATCGAGATTTTCTGTGTAGCTCAAAAAAGTGTTGGGCAATACTTATAACATCAGACCTAATATCTAGTGTAAGTTCTCTACACGATGGTTAACTCCCATATATAAAACGACCTAAACCTAAGTCTTCCAGTCACTGTCGGTGTCCTTTCTAAGCTCAAATTTCAGAAACTTATTGAGTTTAGATACATCGGCAAATCCCTGGTCTGGTTAAACCGATCTTTAAATGGAATCAGGGTTCTGAACTATGTGAAACAATCTGCCTAAGGAAATTAAGCAATGTTTGGAAGACTCTTCACTGGGACTATTTTAGGATATGCCTCGCTACTTGCACTGGCTACGCCCGGTCATGCATCTTCTACCGAGCCTGTAACTGTTGATGTCTATGGCTCGTCCTATAGTGTTGAGTTAGAGCACGAAGCCACCGATCGAGTGCTTAGAAATCAGCCATGGTGGGGTAATAAAGAACTCGCAAGTGAGCTATGCGAAGCGCTGGTATATGAAGGTGACGAGATTGCCAGTGTCGGGTTTAACACTATGGAAATAAATGGTGAAGACTATATTGAAGCCTATCTTGTTATGCCCCTCACCACCTGTAGTGGTCCCGTTGTGATTTCACAGGCAGATATTGGGCACATGACTGGAGGAACCTTCTTTGTGGTTGCTGGTAATGTCTGTTTGACTAGCTCTACAGATATCTTAAGTGCTCAAATTGATAAAAATCAGGCCCCATATCTGACGCTGGTTAGTGTGCTGAACTGTGGATATGTTGACCATTCCATTCTTTATTAGGATGTCAAGCTGTTTTGATGGATAGTACTAATCCACATTCAATTTGCTAGGAAAACTGCAGAAAGGTAGGAGCCAACAGACTTGCTGACTCCTACCTTTTTTATTGTCTAACCGTCTTTAGTGAATCAAATGCTGATGGCAGCATTTTGGCTTTTGTCGATTATCTGGGCTGCCGTAGGGTCTATTTTCTAGTACAGAAAACAGGATCAGCCCCAGGCATAGCCATAGACCATACTGATTGCGCATTGGAACAGTAAAAATCGCCTAGGCTTGAGCGTGCGAGTTGCGCGATCGCAACGATTGTTTAGACGGCAGTGAGCCACTAATGGCCCAGCACAAGATCGGACAAAATACTATGCAGTAAACGGCTAGTACTGCAACTAATTCAACAGCGGTTAAAACATCAGATGCCATGAGAATCGCCTCCTTAAAACTATGCATCGAAGAGGCGCGTTCCTTCGGGAAACCATCCCTACTTCCGTCCTTTACTGTTTAGAATTTTTCTAAACCAAGGATGAACGGTCTTTACATCTGTATTCTACGTCACCCATCCCCGAAATAGTCAGTAGGGTTGACCGAAATATACGTGGTTCATAACAAAAATAAGCTGGACTATTACTCTGCTAACGCTAAGTTTTCAGACAGAGAATTTTAGTTGTAGAGCAACACAATTGAGATCAAGATTCTTGAGTAAAACCATTAGAGAACTTGTCTTTCATGAGTATCCGCTATCACTGGGTATCTGGGTTGATGGGGGCTATGTACGTCTTATTTGCGCGAACGTAGCATGTATAAGCAACCGCAATTTCATCAACTACTCGACGGCGTAAATCCATCACACTTGCACTGACCTGGAGCCAGGGCTGATCATTGACCCATTCAATGGCATCCCCACTGGCAAATACTGAATCGACCACTGCCCCGTAGGCAAGGGTCACCACCACCGAACCATCCACGTTTCGACAATTGAGTCCTTCTTCATCTGCTGCGACCACAAGCCATTGCCAGTGAGGGTAGGTGCCTCGGTTGCCCTGTACCCTGGCTGAGGCAAAGTCCCCGTTAGTATCAAAACTTGGCACGTCACTCATCTGAGCTTGGGCGGCATTAGCCACGGATAGCGCACAGATAAACGAAGCTAGCAACAAACGAATCAAAATCTTCAGGCTCCTAATGTCAGCAAGGCCAGAATAACACTGTCCCCTCGTTGAGCCTCAACGAGGGGACAGTGTGTTGGCTCAGGCAGGTTTTGTCAGCTTGCCCCTAAGTCGCCATATCAAACAACAGGATTTCAGTCTCATTTGACTGCCCTTGAATGGTCAAACTCTCGTCAGCCGTGATGGCCGCACCGTCTCCAGCGCTGAGGGGCTGTCCATTGAGAGCTATATCTCCACGCACCACCTGTATCCAGGCGACACGATTAGCGGGGAGATTGTAGTCAACCTGTTCTTCCGTGGCTAGTCGAGCGGCATAGAGGTTCATGTCTTGGTGGATGGTGACCGATCCATTGCGACCATCGTTTGAGCCGACCAAGCGCAGCTTGCCCTGCTTCTCTTCTGGGCTGAAATAGGTTTGCTCATACCCTGGATCAATACCTGATTTTTCGGGGAGTACCCAGATCTGAAGAAAGTGGACTGGGCTATCTTTTGAGGCGTTGTATTCACTGTGGCTAATGCCGGTACCGGCAGACATGCGCTGCACATCCCCAGGATGCATCACGGAGCCGTTACCAATACTGTCTTTGTGCTCTAAAGCACCCTCAACAACATAGGAAATAATCTCCATATCGCGATGGCTGTGGGTGGGAAACCCCTGCCCTGGAGCAACCTTATCTTCGTTGATAACGCGTAGGGTGCCAAACCCCATGTGGGCCGGATCGTAATAGCTGCCAAATGAGAATGTATGGTGACTGTCGAGCCAGCCAAAATTAGCGTTACCTCTTTCTGATGCGGAGCGAATAGTGATCATCGTAATTACTTCCCGCTGGTTGAATTGGATGAAACGGACTTACAACTGTTTTAATTATGAATTGTATTTTATGGAATGACAATATCTAATTTTGTGGACACATTGTCTGCTTTTAGGCGACAATATAAGTGTTCATGCTGTTTATGCAGACAAACGCATCGTGGATAAATTTGCAGCTATTCGTGCATTTGTGCAGGTGGTTGAAGCTGGAGGGTTTGCGGCGGCAGCAAGGGATATGGGGCTGTCGCGCTCGGCTGTGAATAAGTTAGTCATTACCCTAGAAACTGAGCTGGGGGTGCGGCTGCTACAGCGCAGCACCCGGAAGGTGGCCCCCACTGCAACGGGGTCGGCCTTTTACGAGCGCTGTTTGGGTATTTTGGCTGACTTAGAAGAAGCCGAACTAGCGGTTTCCCAGGCTCAAGCTGAGCCCATGGGGGCTCTGAGGATAAATGCTCCCATGACGTTTGGCACATTGTATCTGGGCGCTGTATTGGCGGAGTTTATGGCCCAATACCCGAGGGTACAGGTACAGCTGACGCTGGCGGATCGGTTTGTTGATCCGTTGGCGGAGGGGTTTGACATGACTCTACGGATTGCTCAACCGCAAACATCGGCTCAGCTGGTGAGCCATGAGCTGGCCAAACTACGATGTCTGTTGTGTGCTGCGCCTGATTATTTAAAGCGGCATGGGGTGCCGGCGTCAGTTCAGGATCTCAGCCTCCACAGTTGTTTAGCCTATGGTGAACTGGCGGGTCGTCATGAGTGGGTATTAGAGGGACCACAGGGAGAGAGCAGCGTCGTGGTGAATGGAGCCATGTGTTCTAACAATGGCGAAGTGTAGCGAGAGGCGGCTATACGGGGGCTGGGGATCGTGTTGTTAACTGAGTTTATTGTTCACCATGGTTTGGCCCAGGGAAGCTTGCAAGAGATTTTTCTAGACGCTCAGCCTCGCTCGTTGTCTTTGTGTGTGCTCTATCCGACTAATCGACACCTGTCCACCAAGGTGCAGCTGCTGACGACATTTTTGCAAGAGAGATTTAGCGGACTTTCTAGCGGCTTAAATTAGGTATTGGAGAGTTCTTGGTTCTTAGTCCTTGATTCCTAGTCATTCCTAGCCTTTTGCCAGGCGCTCACAGACAAATTCTTCCATTTCTTCGTAGAGGAACTGCAGTTTGAGACCTGACTCAATGTCGGTGGCTTCACCGCTGAGTTCCATCAGTTCGCCGACGCGATTAGCAATAATTTCGCTGGAGTCGTAGAGGGTATTAGGGGTAATGCCTCCCCGGCGGCCGGCTTCTAGAAAGGTGGCTTCTAAGTCTTCTCGTAGATAGGCCGGATCGATAATGCCGTTGGGAAAGCTGATGGCCAGGTAGGCACGGCATTCTAACTCCATGCGATCAGCTCTGTTGCCCAGTAGGACTGAATAACCGTCTTGATTTACAGCAGTGCCAACTTCGGGGGTGTTTTCGGTGGGAATCACCTGGGCCATAGCTGGAGCAGTGTAGAGGGCTAAGGTACCAAGGGCAAAAAGCAAAAGCAGTTTCATAGGGAAACGAGGATAGAGCATGTCTGGATGCGGGCCTAACCAGATACTATATCGTTACCCTGGTGTAACCACTGATTTTTCCAGGTTTTTAGTTTGTTTTTTAGCTTGTCTTAATGTATTGCGTTGTCCATGCAGATTACCCCACCACAGAGCCCAGATACTCCTATTCACCCAATTTTTGATCGCCCCTGGTACCGACGGTTTGAGGCCTGGCTGGGCGACTCATCTCCCTTGGGGAATGTGCCGATTTTTCCGTCGGACACCTTTCCCTGGGCCGCTAGCCTTGAAAAAAATTGGTTGGTGATCCGTCAGGAGCTGGATCAGGTGCTGGCTGACGTTAATGTCCTGCCGAGCTTTCAGGACATCATGCCGCGTCAGAATCGCATTAGTCCAGATAACAAGTGGAAAACCTATTATTTTTGTACGTTTGGGTTTGAGGCGACTAAGAATTGCCAGCAGTGCCCTCAAACCTGGGCCTTGTTGAAGGATATCCCAGGTTTAAAGGTGGCATTTTTTTCCATCCTGGCTCCGGGTAAACACATTCCCGAACATCGTGGTAAACACAAGGGATTAATTCGTTACCATTTGGGACTGCGGGTGCCAGAGCCCAAGGAGGCCTGCCGTATTCGAGTGGATAACACCATAACAAATTGGCAGGAGGGTAATAGCCTAAGAATTGATGACACATACTACAACGAGGTGTGGAACGATACGGACGGTTACCGGGTGGTGCTGTTTTTGGATATTGAGCGGCCGTTTAATGTTCCACTTTCTTGGGTGAATGGGGCTGTTTCTCAGCTGCTGACCCTATCGCCCCAGGTAAAACAGGCGAAGGAAAACTATGAAAATTTTGACCGGTAGGGA
>CALBPH010000214.1 GCA_937899365.1 uncultured Leptolyngbya sp. | reverse complement strand
GCCCAGCTCACTTACTATGGTCTTTGGATAGGTGGCGTAGAACTCTTTCTGATAAAGATCGGAACAGCCTAACCCTTCGATAAACTCTTTCAAGTTAATCTCACCGTTACCCAGCTGACTTTCGAGGGATGTAAACTCGGCTTTGACCACATAGGGGGCAATGTCACGCTCAAACACCTGTCGATAGGCTGCTTGGGTAACGAGCTTGAGGTTGGGCTTGTCAAACAAACTGGTGAGTTTGAAGACTTTAGACTGGACTCGACGAGTATTAACCCCTTGCTTGATGCGCTTGTTCAGCTCAATTTCACCGGGTTGACTACTGCCAACACCCAGCTCTACAAAGCGAGGTACGGTTGGTTTGGGTACCGGCTTAAGACCTGTGGCTCCAACGGTGCCTGCGCGGAAGTTGCGGAGAGACTGACCTGCGGGAGTGACATAGCGCTCATAGGGGACTGTGTCATCGCCAAAGGACGTGGTGTACTCATCGCTATCGATTAAGGTGTCCACTAGGGCATAGAACCCCTTCTTGGCGCAGATATCAAAATACTGGTTAGTTTCTTGACGGCCATAGGTGGGACGACCTAGTAATCGTCGGTGGATATATTCCACCGCCTTCATTACGTAAAGAGAACTCCAGTAGGTTTTCCGGAATGCCTCTGACTTTGCTAGCGTGCGAATGAAATCACGAATACAGATGTCGCCGTTTTCTAGACGGTTTTCGGCGGACTTTAATTCTTGTCCGGCGTAGACGTCACGACCAAATACTTGGCGATAGGCAGCCCGAATGATGGTTTGGGTTGAACTTTCTGCAAACTTGACGCTAGTTCCATTCCCCGATGGAATCTGGTCTAGTTTGAAGACCTTGGGGCCAAGGGTGCCTGGAGCTTTAGGACGGGCCGCTGGATTGCTAACCTGACTGTCGATGCCGGCACCACGGCGAATTAAAATCCGGCGAGTGTCTTTGTTAAAGGGGGCTGGGCTGCTGCTGGGGTTGCGAGTCTCTTTTGGAAAGATGGCTCCAAATTGAATTTCTAGCGGATCGTTTCCAGAACCGTAGGGATGTTGGTCAGGCAGTGGCTGCTCGTAGGAGGCAAATGTGGTGAGGAACTGGGGAATTTTGCGGAAGGGGGCACTGTAGTTCAGCAGATTTTGCTGCGGTCCCCAGTTCCGGCATTCTTGCGCCTCTTGTCCCAAACCACGTAGGTAGGGGACGGTCTCTTCGCCAAAGTAGTCGCCGTATTCGTTGGAGTCAACTAGGGCATCAACTAGGGCTGACAAGCCACCGGTAGAAACAATGGAAAAGTACTGTTGCACTTCTTCCCTAGAGCTAGGACCACGACCCAAAATGTGTCGGAAAGCCAATTCTAGGGCCCGACTGTTGATGTAGGGCTCAAAGAAGTTTTTCCGATAAAGGGGGGACTTGGCCAGACGGCGAATAAATTCTTTCATGGCGATTTCGCCATTTTTGACCTTGGACTCTAGATCTGAGATGTCTAGGGAATAGGCCCGTTTGATGTCGCGCTCGAACACCTGGCGATAGGCGGCCTTAACCACCGAATTCTTCTCAGATGTTGAGAGGCCGGGCTTCATGACAAATTTAGGCCGGCGCTCAGACGCATTGAAATAAATCTGTGGCAGCTGTAACCCCTGCTGATCCTTGGATGGACGCTGACGCAATTTATTGGAGGGGGCTGGCGCTTTAAATTCGTCAATTAAAACGTTGAAGTAGGAGCGAATCAGCTCTTGGGCTTCTGTATCACCGCGGAAATAACCAATGCTGGCCGCTCTCATTGTCTGCAGAGCAACTAATGTCGCAGCAGAGGAACAGGCATCTTCGATGATTTCTCGCAGCCCGCGAACGTTAACTGAAATGATGTTGGGGTCACCGGCAACAATGGCATAGGTCAAGTAGCGTAGGAACCAGCTCATGTCTCGTAGAGACTTTTGCATGTTGCTGGGGCCGTAGCGACCAACGTTAATCGGGCGGAAGCCTGGCGGGATGCTACCCAGATCGCCACTGCTGCTGACCAGATTTCTTAGACCTGAAAAAAGGCCACCACTGTTGGCGGTTTCGATAAAAGCTTCTGGGCTCGAGTCATTTTGAGCCGCCATGGCCATTTCAGGCTCAGGCTCGGGCTCAACCCTCTCTAGGTAGGAAAGCGGGGAGCCGCCGGTAAAGATACGGTTGGCGGCTTGAGAGACGATCAGCTCTGAATACTGGGTGATGAGCTGTGCGATCGCAATTCGCTTACGGCCTGACTTAAAAAAGTCGGTCAGCTCCACCAACTCGCCCCGCTCCATATAGCGGTCTTGCTGCTCAGCCTGGGTAATCGTGGTAACCGGCAAGGTTTGATAAAGTTGTGGCCGCACTAAGGAGCTTCCACCACTAGCTGTTACAGTCATTCCTTTTCAAAGGCTCCCTTCTAATTAGTTGATTGCAATGGGTGATTGCATCAGACCCTTCCCTCAACGCCGAGCGGCTCAGCTCTAAAGTGACCTAGTCGATCCAGAGCAATGGTGAAACACCAACCAGACAACGCGATGGGCCTATCGGCTTTTATCTATAGTTCCAGATTAAAACGACTAAGGAACGTCAAGACGATTGTCTAAAGACTGTGTAACATCTCGTTAGCAGCCCACTGGGTCATCATAAAAGATCACGGGGTAGTGACTGAGAGAAAAGATAAGTTTTGTTACCTGTGTTTACGAAGCGTTTTCTGAATGGCGTCAGGCTTGGGAATATGGGCCTTGAGGGGTAGCGTCTGAAGTGCATGCCCGTGAACTGTTGTGTTGCATTCTAAAAGCTTGTTGTGCTAGCTCAATATCTCTCATCTGAGAGAGTCTGTTGACGTCATCAAGTTCAACACTCAACCCTGAGAACTCAAACCTACGTTTCCCATGACTTCCGAAAATGAAGCTGCTGTGAGTGCAGCAGTCGCCAAGCTTTACGATACCTATCCCTTTCCCCCAGAACCGCTCATTGATGAGCCGCCCCCTGGCTATAACTGGCGTTGGCACTGGCCCTCTGCCTACAGCTTTTGTACAGGACATGCCCCCCATAGCAACACCATCAAGATTCTTGACGCCGGCTGTGGTTCCGGTGTGGGGACAGAATATTTAGTCCATCTCAATCCGGATGCTCAAGTGACCGGCATTGACCTTAGCGCAGGCACGTTGGCGGTGGCTCGGGAGCGCTGTCAGCGATCGGGGGCTGATCGGGTGACGTTTCAGCAGCTCAGTATCTATGACGTTGGTCAGCTAGAGGACCGATTTGATCTGATCAACTGTGTGGGGGTGTTGCACCATATGCCTGACCCCATCAAAGGAATTCAGGCCCTGGCAACTAAGCTAGCGCCAGGCGGGCTGCTACATATATTTGTCTATGCGGCCCTAGGTCGCTGGGAGATATCACTGATGCAGCAGGCGATAGCCATGCTGCAAGGGGAGCATCGAGGTGACTATCGCGATGGGGTCCAGGTGGGACGGCAGTTATTTGGCGCGCTGCCCGAGACCAATCGCATTGTCAAACGGGACAAAGAACGCTGGGCGCTGGAGAATCATCAAGATGAATGCTTTGCCGATATGTATGTCCATCCCCAGGAAGTGGACTACACCATCGATACACTGTTTGAACTGATTGATGCGTCAGGATTAGAGTTTGTTGGCTTCTCTAATCCCCGTTACTGGGACCTAAACCGTTTGGTTGGCAAATCTGATGATGTGATGGCACGGGCCCAGACCCTAGGAACCCGTGAACAGTATCGATTGATTGAACTGCTCGACCCAGAACAGACCCACTACGAATTTATCCTGAGCCGTCCGCCCCTGCCCCAGAGTGACTGGTCACAGAGCGAGAGCCTGCTATCTGCTATCCCCAGTCGCCATGCCTGTATGTCAGGGTGGCCGTCTAAAAGTTTCTTCGACTATGACTACCAGCTCGTCAAACTAACAGACCCTGAATACGATTTCCTCAGTCGATGTGCAGACCCTGGTATCACCGATGCTGACACTGTGGCAGAGCTAATCGCTGATACGGACTTTACCCTCGATGATGTGCGCTCTCTGCAGCGTAGACAGCTAATTGTGCTGTCGCCTACGATACCCACTACCCCCTAAGCCTGCAAAGAGCTGACTAAATCCCATCAATAGGTATTAGTGCCGTGATATGATCGGCCATGGCTCAAACGCTAGTGTCAGTCTCTGCTGCTAGCGTTTCAAGCCATGGCTTCTACGTATTTAGATCACCTGTGACTTCTCCTGAAGAAGCCGTTGAGGCCCAAACAAACGAAGAGTTGGCCGATGTTGCCGCAGATTTACCGCCTGCTTCTCAAGAAGCTATGGCAGAGTATTTTCGCCTTCAGCAAAATTTGCTGTTGATGACTCTGGGGTTGACGGCATTTATCTTTGTTTCTGTTTGGCTTGCCTATTCCCTGCACATAGCCCTGAATTATTTAATAGGGGCGTGCGTCGGTGTGGTTTACTTAAGAATGCTGGCGAAAAGCGTTGCCGAATTAGGGCGCGAACGAGGAAGGTTAGGCAGTGGTCGTCTAGCAATTTTTATTGGGTTGATTATTTTTTCCACCCAGTATCAGCAACTAGAAATAGTCCCTGCTTTTCTTGGTTTTCTTACCTACAAGGCTGCGCTAATTGTTTACACGCTGTGGCCATCGATTTTGCCTGAGTCAATGGCTCAAGAATAAGTGCAATTTCGTGTTTCCGTGGGCATCTGCGAAAAAAATTAAGATTCTAGGCGGAGATGTTGAACGCATTTAATTTCCCAATTCCTCTATTAGCTGAGCTGGAGGTCGGTCAGCATTGGTTCTGGCACGTTGGTGGGCTTAAGGTCCATGGCCAAGTATTTCTTACTACTTGGTTTGTTGCTGCTGTACTGATTCTGGTCTCAGTTTTAGCTACCCGTAAGGTCAACCGCATTCCGTCTGGATTGCAGAACCTAATGGAGTTTGCGCTTGAATTTATTCGAGACTTGGCTAAAGACCAGATTGGTGAGAAGGAATATCGGCCTTGGGTTCCTTTTGTGGGAACGCTGTTTCTATTCATCTTCGTCTCTAATTGGTCGGGGGCTTTAGTGCCCTGGAAGCTGATTCACATTCCGGCAAGTGAGTTGGCGGCGCCGACAAACGACATTAATACGACTGTTGCATTGGCACTGATGACATCCTTGGCCTACTTCTATGCAGGGTTTAAGGAGCGTGGTTTAGGGTATTTTGCAAAATATATCGAGCCCACGCCGATTTTGTTGCCAATCAACATTCTTGAAGATTTCACCAAGCCTCTCTCGCTAAGTTTCCGTTTGTTTGGAAACATCTTGGCGGACGAGTTAGTTGTAGCTGTGCTTGTTTTGCTGGTACCTCTTTTTGTGCCCCTACCCGTAATGTTATTGGGTTTGTTCACAAGTGCAATTCAGGCACTGATTTTTGCTACCCTAGCTGCCGCTTATATTGGCGAAGCGATTGAGGGGCACGGTGGAGAAGAGCATGGATAGCCTCCTTGGAGGCATCCAGTTGGGATTTGACGTTGGGTCATCTCCTACTTGGTTAGGGCTAGCAGTTTCAACTAGCTTCTGACGGTTTCGAGAGGAGTTAATTCCTCGTTTTGGGCGACTTGCTTAGTTTGTTGATATCTATCTAAGGATAAGGAAGAACATCATGGATCCAATTATTGCTGCTGCTTCTGTACTGGCTGCTGCTCTGGCTGTTGGTTTGGCAGCTATTGGCCCTGGTATTGGTCAAGGTAATGCCGCTGGTCAAGCCGTTGAAGGTATTGCCCGTCAGCCCGAAGCAGAAGGTAAGATTCGCGGTACTCTGCTGCTAAGTTTGGCATTTATGGAAGCACTGACCATCTACGGCCTTGTTGTTGCACTGGTCCTTCTATTTGCTAACCCCTTTGCCTAAGGGATATTTGGCATAGGGGGATGATTCTTTAATTATCTCCCTTCTGTTTGCTTGACATTGCCGATTTCAGGCTTATCGAAATCAAAGGTTGTTCTTTGTCACACACTTGTTGTTGGCTAAATTGAGAGCTTCTCTCTGGCTTGGAAGGTCTGTTTCGGTTGATGGCATGTTTTCTGTTATGGCAGTCCCAGAGTATTTGGGCATAGAACGTGATGATAACCGGTGTAATGCTATTTGCGGTCGAAGCTGCAGCTGAAGAAGCTGGTGGTTTATTTGACCTTGATGCAACGCTGCCCCTGATGGCTGTTCAGTTTGCCCTTTTGGCAATTATTCTGAACGCGGTTTTCTACAAGCCTCTAGGCAATGCTATTGATGAGCGTGATGGCTACGTCCGCTCAAAGACAGCAGATGCTGAGGAGCGTTTGGCAAAGGCTGAAAAGTTGGCTCAGGAATATGAGCAAGCTTTGGCAGGTGCCCGACGCGAAGCTAAGCAACTCGTTGAGGATGCTCAGGCTGAGGCTCAGAAAATAGGTGCTCAAACCATGGCATCTGCTCAGCAAGAGGCTCAAGCGCAGCGAGAAGCTGTGCAAAAAGAGCTTGATGCTCAAAAACAGTCGGCCATGGCTGCTCTAGAGCAGCAGGTTGATGCTTTGAGTCAGCAGATATTGAGCAAGCTGTTAGGGGCTGCAGTATAGAGTTTTGGAGGTGCGTGTCGTGGGACACGCCCTCACGCGGGAGTTATACCGCTGCTGGTACTAGGCCAGTTGGCAGGCGCAGTTTGGGATGGAGCATATGGAGACAGTCTGGTTGCTTGCTTCGGAAGAAGGTGGCTTTGGTCTCAACTTCGATATTCTGGAGACAAATTTAATTAACCTCGTCATAATCATTGGCGTGCTTGTTTATTTTGGTAGCAGTTTTCTCGGCAACATTTTGTCGGAACGCCGCAGCGCCATTGAGGCTGCTATCCAGGGAGCTGAAGATCGCCAGAAGAAGGCGGCAGCTGCTCTGGTTGCACAGCAAAAGAATCTAAAGGAAGCCCAGTCTCAGGCTGAGCAAATTAAGGCCGGAGCTGAGGAGAATGCTCAGAAAGCTCGAGTGGCTTTGTTGGCTCAGGCGGAGAAAGATGTTGAACGGATGAAGGCGTCTGCTCAACAGGATTTGGTTAGTCAGCAAGATCGTGTGTTGCGAGAGCTGAAACAGCGAGTTACCGCGCTGGCGTTGGCTAAGGTCGAGACCGATCTACCGGGTGCTTTGACCGATTCAGTTCAGACTAAGCTGGTGGATCAAAGTATTGCACTGCTTGGAGGCGAGTCATGAGTGCGAGCATTGTTACTACTGAAGTTGCAGAGCCCTATGCTCGTGCGCTTCTATCCCTCACTCAAGACAGTGGAACTACTGACGAAGTCAATGGTTTGGCTGGAGAAGTGCTAGGGCTTTTGGCCGAGTCCCAGGAGCTAGCTGATTTTTAGGCTAATCCGATTACGTCTGCTGATGTCAAAAAGGCGGTTGTTAGGCAGGTTTTAGGGGACTCTGTTAATTCGAGTTTTCTGAATTTTGTCCAGCTGCTGGTGGATCGTGGTCGTGTTGCTTTGCTGATGCCGATCCTGACTCAGTTTCAAGCAATGGTTCGGGAAATCAATCAGACTGTTCTGGCTGAGGTTTCCTCTGCGATTGAGCTTTCTGACGCTCAGAAAGATTCAGTGCGCCAGAGGGTGATATCTATGACTGGCGCAAGGGCGGTTGAGTTGAGCACCGAGTTAGATGCCAGTTTGCTGGGTGGCGTCATTATCAAGGTTGGTTCCCAAGTGGTGGATGCTAGCCTGCGTGGGCAGCTGCGACGCATTGGTATTCAGCTGGGCAGCGCTTAGTTGAGTGCTGTTTGACACGGGTGGTCGCTATCGTGCCCGATGTTAGCGTTGAACCCTGGCTTTAGGGTTGGGAACTTCAATCAGGCGTGGTTAGTTTAAGTGATTTTTTTGTTGATATCTGAGTTAGTAGAGCAACTCCAATGGTAAGCATCAGACCTGACGAAATCAGTAGCATTATTAAGCAGCAGATTGAGCAGTACGACCAGGATGTCAAAGTATCCAACGTGGGTACTGTGCTGCAAGTAGGTGACGGGATTGCCCGTATCTACGGTCTTGAGCAAGCAATGGCAAGTGAACTGCTTGAGTTTGAAGACGGTACTGTCGGTATCGCCCTAAACCTGGAAGAGGACAATGTAGGTGCCGTACTGATGGGTACTGGCCGTGACCTCAAAGAAGGAAGTTCGGTTAAGTCCACCGGCAAGATTGCTGAAATCCCTGTGGGTGACGCCATGTTGGGCCGGGTGGTAGATTCGTTGGCCCGCCCCATTGATGGTAAGGGTGAAATTGCTACTTCGGACTCTCGTTTGTTGGAGGCACCTGCCCCTGGCATCATTGCGCGTAAGTCAGTCTATGAGCCTCTTCAGACTGGAATTACGGCGATTGACGCGATGATTCCTGTGGGTCGTGGTCAGCGTGAGCTGATCATTGGTGACCGTCAGACCGGTAAGACTGCGATCGCAATCGATACCATCCTTAACCAGGCAGACCAAGACGTAGTTTGTGTCTATGTTGCCGTAGGCCAAAAAGCGGCTTCTGTTGCCCAGGTAGTTGGCGTTCTAGAAGAGCGCGGTGCCATGGACTACACTATCGTGGTCTCGGCAAGCGCTAACGACCCTGCACCGCTGCAGTTCCTGGCTCCCTATACGGGTGCTGCCCTGGCTGAGTACTTTATGTACAAGGGCAAAGCTACCTTGGTTATCTACGATGACCTTACTAAGCAAGCCCAGGCATACCGTCAAATGTCCTTGCTACTGCGTCGTCCACCCGGTCGTGAGGCTTACCCCGGAGATGTCTTCTTTATTCACTCTCGTCTGCTAGAGCGGGCTGCCAAGCTCAGCCCTGAGTTGGGCGAAGGTAGCATGACTGCTCTGCCCATCATTGAAACCCAGGCAGGTGACGTTTCGGCTTACATTCCTACCAACGTAATTTCCATTACCGACGGGCAGATCTTCTTGTCTTCTGACCTGTTCAACTCTGGTCTGCGTCCTGCCATTAACGCAGGTGTATCCGTATCTCGAGTAGGTGGAGCCGCCCAGACTAAGGTAATGAAAAAGGTAGCCGGTAAGCTCAAACTTGAGCTGGCCCAGTTTGATGAACTACAGGCCTTTGCCCAGTTTGCTTCTGACTTGGACGCAGCTACCCAGGCGCAGCTAGCGCGTGGCGTCCGTCTGCGGGAACTACTTAAGCAAAATCAGTATGCTCCTCGTACTCTGCATGAGCAGGTAACCGTTGTATACGGTGGTATTAACGGTCTGTTTGATGATGTACCTGTTGAGAAAGTTGCTCCCCTAGTGGCAGAGCTGTGTAACTACATCAACACTAGCAAGCCCGAATTGGTGAAGGAAGTCAATGAAGGCAAAAAGCTGACTGATAAGGTGCAAGACCTGATCAAAGAGTCAATTGCTGAGTGTAAGCAGTCCTTTATGGCGGCATAGGAGGGATTGGCCTAGCTCTCCCAAACTCTGATGGATTTAGGGGGAGCTTAGGCTAGGAATAACGCGTATGGCTAATCTCAAATCTATTCGTGACCGCATTAAGTCGGTCAAAAACACTCGAAAAATCACTGAAGCAATGCGTCTGGTGGCGGCGGCGAAAGTGCGCCGAGCCCAAGAGCAGGTGGAGGCGACTCGTCCCTTTGCCGACCGCTTAGCCCAGGTGTTTTATGGTCTTCAAACTCGACTAAAGTTTGAAGATGCAAATTTGCCTCTGTTGCAGACGCGTGACGTTAAAAATGTTGGTTTGATTGTTGTTTCAGCCGATCGCGGTCTGTGCGGTGGCTACAACAGCAACATCATTCGTCGTGCTGAGAATCGTGCTAAGGAGCTAGACGCTGCGGGTATTGGCTATCAGATGATTCTGATTGGTCGTAAAGCGACTCAGTATTTTCAGAGACGTGACTACCCGATCGACTCAACGTTTATCGGATTAGAGCAGATTCCTACAGCTGAAGAGGCTTCTAATATTGCAGATCAAGCACTTTCCTTGTTCTTGTCAGAAGAAGTTGATCGTGTAGAGCTGATATTTACGAAGTTTGTGTCGTTAGTCAGTTCTCGTCCAGTCACTCAAACGCTACTTCCCCTAGACCCTGAAGGTCTTGATAAGGAAGATGAGATGTTTCGTTTGACTAGCCGTGGTGGACAGTTCCAAGTGGAGCGTGCAGCTGTGGAAACCGATCAGAAGCAGCTACCCCAGGACATGATTTTTGAGCAGGATCCTGTTCAGATTTTGGATGCTCTGTTGCCGCTGTACCTGAATAACCAAATTCTACGGTCTCTGCAGGAGTCGGCTGCCAGTGAGCTGGCTGCGCGGATGACGGCAATGAATAATGCTAGTGACAATGCTAGTGAGCTAGTCAAAACCTTGACCCTTGACTACAACAAGGCTCGTCAGGCTGCTATTACCCAGGAAATTCTGGAGGTAGTAGGGGGTGCTGCTGCCCTTGCTTAGTTTGCCTAGTTGAGTTGCTCTAAGTTTTAACCCCATATGTGTTGGCAGTGCTACGGCGCTGCCTTTTTTTTGCCCCAAGCTTATTTTCATAGCAAACGTCCTGATGCATGAGGACGTTTGCGTGTCAGGTTAGCGGTTGCTGTTTGGAGCTTTTGGGGAGATGCATTGTCTTAACTAACCTGACGGATGCAATAAATGCTTGCTAGAAAACTGCTGAATACATCTGTCGATTGCTGAGCAGTTTCCCCTTTTTTGAAAAAGGCTATATCCTGAACTCTATGGCAAATGCCCTGAGGCCCTGGGGCATTGGGCTAAATCCGAGGGTTTAAGGCTAAGGTTCCTGATAGC
>CALBPH010000213.1 GCA_937899365.1 uncultured Leptolyngbya sp. | reverse complement strand
GGGACCACTATGCTGACGGCCCCTTTTATGTTGGCGGCACCTTGCTTGGTGTTATCTTTCCCAGCACTAAGAGGACGGAGCGGACGTCGCCGGCCAGGGCCCTTAAACAGTCGGGATAGCAGCACCATAACGGCGGGCAGCTGGAGGGTCAGTAGCATAAGTGCGATCGCACTTATGCCATCACCGCCCGATATAGACGATCCGATCACGACTCAGATGCCCCAGCCGCCGACATTTCAACCGTCGGTTGCAACCCCAACGACATCAGGTTCGCATCATTGTCCGCCGGTGCCGCCAACCAGCACAGCAGCGCTGGCAACAAACCCAGGGCCATCCCTAACAACACCGGAGTGTAAATACCACCGGCCAAACTCATCACCATGGCAAAGCCAAAGTTGGCAACATATATGGCCAAGGGCAACCCCAGCTGAGCGCGGGTAAGGCTGTTAACACGGGCATTCTTGCGCCAAAAGACAGCGGCTACGGACATAAACAACAGACCGGTAAAAAACCAACCGGCAAAGTTCTGATAGGGCATACCAAAGAAGGCCCCCGGTGTGTGCCAATACCAAAAGGGCATTGCCGTCTGACTCATGGCCGGGTCTAACACAAAATCCCAAGACATGAGCAACAGTGCGCCGATGGCCAAGGCTGGCAGCTGCCATAGTTTAGACCCATCCTGTTTTAGCAAACCGCCCCGTGCCAACAAGTAGCAGCAAACCCCTAGATAAAACCAGGACAATGGAATTGTAAATGGCACTAGCCCAGCGATTTTATAGCCCAGCCCATTCAAATAGCTGTAGTCGCCAAATGGCAATCCTGTACTTGTTCCATACAGCTCACTCGTCAACGACACCCCAATGGCAGGCACCAAAAAAGCCAATAGGGCACCCAAGCCAATGGTTCGATAACAATAAAGAGAAACAGCCACAACCCCCATCAGAATATAGGCTACCCCACCTCCCGCTAGACTCCACCGATAGAGGGTGGGACCCGCTGGCAAAAGGTTCAAAATCTCTGGGTGGGGCATGACCCAAAGCAGCCCCGCTAACCCAAACGCCATTGAGAGAATATGGCCCCATAGGCACCACTTTTCTACACGCATCAACCAAGTCATTCTGGTAAACCTCACATTACAAACATCAGCCATATCAGAGTCGCCATGGCTGACTAAAAAAATCTTGTATCAGAGCGCTGTTCAACATTGAAAGCTTCAAGCCCAAGACGTCAAAAAACCTCCCGGCATAGCGGGGAAGGATTTCCCTAGGGCGCATAAATAAAGCTCTTTAATGTCAATGTTATGAACTAGCCTCTAACCTTTAATGTTGTCATTCTGACGTAAAGAATCAACCTATTAAACATGTCGGTCATCAGAATAGACACTTTGTAAACGCATACACTTATCCTATAGCCACATCATAAGCCAAGGTGGCCTGTTTAAAAGAAATACGTGATACATAATTGCAGTCCCGTACACATTCATATACTCGTCGCTATAGCCGCCCCTACCCCAGCCGCTCAATCAAGTGCTCCCCCACCCGCAACGCATTGGCAATCACGGTTAGGGCTGGGCTCACACTCGCATTAGACGGAAAGAAACTGCTATCTACCACATAGAGATTGTCGACATCATGGGAGCGACAGTTTGGGTCGAGTACTGATGTGGTCCGGTCGTTACCAAACCGGCAGGTGCCACACTGGTTAGCCATCACTTGGATCGGCACCTCTCCCCGGGGGTGGGTACCCCGTTGAAAGCCGCCCAACTCTTTTTCAATTGTTTTAAGAATGTCTGTCCAACGATAGATGAGCCGGTCGTGGGCTTCTAAATTATTGGGGGTATAGTCGATGTAGAGCTTATTGTTCTCAACTCGAACGCGATTGTTGGGGTCAGGCAGGTCTTCTGTCTGTATCCACCAGCCAATGGAGCGAGTAGCCAGCTGCTTAAGACCAAAATTAGGCATATATTTGGCAAGAATGGACAGCAGCGGTGGGGCCTCTGCAAAAATAATGTCACTGAGCAGTCCGCCCGTATTATAAATGTGGCCCATGGGGTAGGGAAAATCAGCATCCCCCCAGTAGAAGTCGTTAACATAGACGGTTTTAAAGAAATCGCCCTTATTGGCCTTATTTTTGAGCTGTACCACCGCTGTGAGCAAACTTTTCATCAGGTTACGACCGACCAGGTCAGAACTGTTGCCTAGGCCTTTGGGATGTTTCTCATTGACGGACTGGAGCAGTAGGGCGGCGGAGTTGACGGCACCACAGGCCAGGACAACAATATCAGCAAAAAATAAGTAGATTTGATCGCCCACCTGGGTTTCGACAGCTTTAACCCGTTGCCCAGACGGATCGGTGTGGAGGGCAATCACCTTGGCACCGGTTTTAAGGGTGACATTGGGGTGCTTGAGGGCAGGGACAATGCCGCTAACTTCGGCATCATTAGTGGGGTCATCGTCCTGACGGGTAAGACCGAGGGGCAGTCGGGTCGGGTGCAGGGTGGCGGACAGACCCGGTTGCGATCGCATCGCCCCACAAATTTCCTCAATCTCAGGCTCCTGACCAATTGCTTCAAATGGATACCCCTGACTGTGCTCGGGCTCGGTCGGGTCGTCCCCCAGGCTGCCATGCACCTGATAGAGCTGTTCGGCTTCAGTATAGTAGGGCGCAAAATCAGCGTAGTTTACACACCACTCCATTGAAACACCCGCCTGGTGCTCTACCTGTTCGAAGTCCCGCTCTCGAAACCGTAGCAATGTGGCCCCATAAATTTTAGTATTGCCGCCAACGGCATAGTTCATCTGGGGTGAAAATGGTTCTCCAGCGGTGTCATACCACTGCTCCGGAGCATGGTAGCGCTCCCGCTTAAACACATCCACATTGCTGCGATTTTGTTCTTCCAGGGGCATAAAGTCTCCCCGCTCCAAGATCAAAATCTTTTTGCCAGTGGGGGCCAGCTTATGGGCCAGGGTACCGCCCCCCGCCCCAGTACCCCCAAAAATTAAATAAAAATGCCCAAAATAAAAAATAACAAAGAAACCCACACAGCCAAAAGTAAATTAGAAAAAACAGCATAATCCAAATAACATCGACAAAGTGCCAAAACAATGACGTAGCCGCCACACCAAACTCACCACCGTCATAGTTGCCAGGCAGAAAAGAACGCCCCAGCATAATCAGCTGTAGCAGTACCCCTGTCAGCACGTGCAGCCCATGAAATCCAGTGAGCAGATAAAAGGTGCCGCCAAACAACCCATCGGTGATGCCAAATTCCAGACCGCTCCATTCCACCGCCTGTCCATAGAGAAAATAGCTCCCCATGGCCATGGTCAGCAGCCAAAACGCTCGGAACCCCCAAAGATTTTTCACATGGAGGCAGCGCTCGGCGGCATAAATCACAAAGCTACTGGATACCAGCACCACGGTGTTGATGGCGGGTTCTCTCACATCCAACCCTTCCACACCCAAGGGCAGCCAGTCAACAGCGCTGGTCTTATAGACTATGTAGCCAACAAAAAAGCTCAGAAAGCTAACACTTTCCGCCAGCAAGAAAATAATAAACCCGAACATGCGGTTGCCCGCTTCATCATGCTCGTGGGCAGTTTCAACCGATAGCGGTTGCTCCAGCGCAGAATCTAGCTCAGTACTACTCATGGGCCACCTCTAGTGCATCAGCATTGGAAACAAGCAGGTCAGATTTACCATAGCCATAGGGGGCAGCCACCACAATCGGGAGTACCTCAAAGTTCTCATGACTCGGCGGAGACGACACTAACCACTCAATACCAATGGCTCGCCAGGGATTATCAGGTGCCTTTTCACCCTGAATCCAAGAGCCCACCATATTCAAAATAAATGGCAACGTAGACATCCCTAGCAAGAAAGCACCGAGGCTAGCCATCACATTCCAAAAGGCAAACTCTGGATCGTAGGATGCAACTCGGCGGGGCATACCCTCTAACCCTAACGGATGCATGGGAAAGAAGTTAAGGTTGGCTCCAATAAAGGTAAGTACAAAATGGAGTTTTCCCAAACCCTCGTTATACATACGTCCGGTCATTTTTGGAAACCAGTGGTAAAGGGCGGCATACACCCCCATTACCGTTGCTCCATAAATCACATAGTGGAAATGCCCCACAACAAAGTAGGTGTTGTTCACATGGATATCCACCGGTACCGCTGCTAGCATAATGCCGGTAATTCCAGCAAATACAAACATCACCAGCCCGCCCAAAGCAAACAGCATGGCGCTGGTCAGCCGAATTTTGCCACCCCACACCGTAGCAACCCAGGCAAACACCTTAATCCCCGTAGGTACGGAGATCAGCATGGTAGAGAACATAAACAGCATCCGCATCCAGCTGGGGGTGCCGCTGGCAAACATATGATGTACCCAAACCACCGCACTCAGGGCAACAATAATTAGCGAAGAGATAGCAACAACCTTATAACCAAAGAGCGGTTTCCGGGAGTAAACCGGCAGCAGCTCCGAGAAGATGCCAAAAATCGGCAAAATAATCACATATACCGCTGGATGGGAATAGAACCAGAAAAAGTGCTGAAATAAGATTGGGTCGCCGCCCTTAATCGGGTCAAAAAAGCTGGTCCCCAGGCTGAGATCAAACAACAGCATAACGGCCCCAGCCGTCAAAGCCGGCAACCCAAAGAGTTGAATAATCTGGGCACTCATCACCGCCCACACAAATATGGGCATACGGAAAAAGGTCATGCCAGGGGCGCGCATCCGCACAATGGTGGTGACAATATTCACCGCACCCATAATGGACGACACGCCAGAAAGCGCCACAGCCAACAGCCACAGAAACTGACCATTAATTAATGCCCCCGAAGGGTTTTGTAAACTCACCGGGGGGTAGGCCCACCAGCCGGCCTGGGAAGGACCACCGGGGGCCAAAAAGCTACCCATTAGGACCACCCCAAACACGGGCACCATCCAGAAGGCCACCGCATTTAACCGAGGAAAAGCCATGTCTCGGGCCCCTATCATCAACGGCACCAGATAGTTTGCCAATCCTGCCAAGACTGGGAAGGTCCACAAAAACAACATGACCGTGCCATGGAGTGTGAACATGGCGTTGTAGACCGTTCGATCCACCAGATCCGCCTCCGGTGTAATCAGCTCTCCCCGAATCACCATGGCAAATAAGCCACCCACCAGAAAGAAGAAAAACGCCGTGACAATATATTGAATACCAATCACTTTGTGATCAGTACTAAAGCCAAAAAAACGTCGCCAGCTTTCTGGCTCATCGAGGTTTTTAATGGGTTCATCTACTAAAACATTTGCCATAGGACCTACTCCTCTTTGAGGGGTGAACCGGAATAGTTAACTAAGGGGGGCGCAGCGGGGGGCACGGTCACCCAGCCAGCACTAACGCCTTTTTCAGAGGCTCGGCGATAGTCCTCAAATGCCGCGTTATAGGCAACGGTTGGCGGTTGGGCCGCCGCTTCTTTTAGCCAGTCTCGATGGGCTTCCGGTGACTCAACAACAACATCTGTCTGCATGGCAGCAAAATAGGAGCCACTGTATTGAGAATCCCGTAATCGATAGCTCCCTTCTTGAATGGGGGTAAATTCAAACGTGATTTCCTCATTGGGAACAATGTCTTGCTTGATCCGAAATGCGGGAATATAAAAGCCGTGGATCACATCTTCAGATTTGAGCAGCAGTGTTGCCCGCTGGTTATTAGACAAATGCAGCTCTGTGCTGCTGACATTCTGGTTTGGGTAACGGAATTCCCAAGCCCACTGGCGAGCCAGGACTTCAATCGGTTCCTGCCCCGAGACCTCCGAGACCTCAGCCAGGCCTGGGGCCGCTTCTGCGGTTGCCATGCCCTTGTGAACATGCTCCATCGGTCCCAAGATCGACATTTGATCGTATATCTGAAAACTATAGACAGCAATCCAAATGACTAAGGCAAATGGAATCGCCGTCCAAATCACTTCTAGGGTGACGTTGCCTTCAATGTGGGGACCATCGCTAAAGTCGTACTTACCCGCCCGTTGAAATAAGACCGAATAAACCAGGGTGACAAACACCCCGAGAAAGATAAATGTCCCTAAGGTGACTAAAAAGCTAAATAAGTCATCGACCAGGATCGATTCCGCCGAGGCTTGGGGTGGCATCCAGCCATAGGCCTGTTGCCCCATCCAAAAACTAATCGCGGCTAGAACGGCAGCTACTATTGTTAAAACTAAACCCGTGCGTATGTTCACGG
>CALBPH010000212.1 GCA_937899365.1 uncultured Leptolyngbya sp. | reverse complement strand
GGGGGCTGTTCTGCGTCCATGAGTGTAACGGTCCTCGTCAGTGGCAAGACTCTGAGGTGGAGTTTGTCCACCGTATTGGCACTCAGCTCAATCTAGCCTTAAAACAGGCTGACTATCTCGATCAGCTCCAAGAAAAAAACGCCGCCCTTACCAAAACAGCCGCACGGGAAAAAGCGTCTAAGGAACTGCTCCAGCAGCAGGTTATACAGCTTTTATCAGACGTTCGTCCAGCCCTAGAAGGTGATCTGACCGTGCGAGCGCCAGTGACAGAGACAGAGGTTGGAACCGTTGCCAGTGCTTACAATAACACGCTCCAGAGTCTGCAAAAAATTGTGCTTGAAGTACAGCAGGCGGCCGACCAAGTTGGGCAGACCTCTCAGCTAAGTAAAGTCTCCGTCAGCTCCCTCAATACCGAGGCCCAGCAGCAGGCCGACGCCCTAGAACAAGCCCTAGCTCGGGTTCAAGCAATGATGAGCTTTACCGATATTGTTGTTGGCGATGCTCAACGGGTAGAAGTTGCCGTACAACAGGCCAATCAGACCGTACAGGTTGGTGATACCGCCATGAACCGCACGGTAGATGGCATTATGGCTATTCGTTCCACCGTAGCCGATACCAATCAGCGCATTAAACAACTCAGCGAGTCGTCGCAGAAAGTTTCCAAAATTGTTAGCTTAATTAGTCACTTCACCACCCAAACCCAGCTATTGGCGCTCAATGCTTCTATTGAAGCAACCCGAGCTGGTAAATATGGTCGAGGGTTTGCCGTCGTTGCTGACGAAGTGCGTTCCCTGGCCCGTCAATCCGCCGAAGCCGCCACCGAGATTGAACAATTAGTACAAGAAATTCAAATCAATACGGCAGAGGTGTCCACTGCCATGGAAACTGGCATTCAACAGGTGGCAGAAGGCACCCATCTGGTGACAGACGCCCGTCAAAACCTAACGGCAATTGTGGAAGCAACCGGACAAATCAGCGGTTTAATTCAAGGTATTACCCAAACCACCCACCAACAGGCCGCCGAATTCAAAGATGTGGCAGTAACCGTGACTGAAGCCACCGAAATTGCCAACCAAACCTCCAAAAAATCAGAGCAATTGACCCAATCTATTCATCACCTACTAGCAACAGCTGAGGCTCTCCAGACAAGCACAGGTAAGTTTAAGATCAGCTAATCCCATAGTCTTCCTATGGAATGTGGTGAGAGGGTGGATCTTGAACTGTATTCTCCTCTCCATATAGTCGTTTTAACCCATCATGATGTCCGATCCAGCTATCTCTCAGCCGGTTCCAGCATATTTTTTGCAAGAAGCATCCGAACTGCTTCAGCAAATAGACCATGAGCTGCAAACCCTGCGTCAGGACTTCGGTGTCCAAAAAATGCACAGTTTGATGCGGGCTGCCCACACCCTAAAAGGGGCGGCCTCCAGCGTCGGCCTAGACGCCATCAAAACGACCACCCATTCCCTGGAGGATGCCTTTAAAGCTCTCTGTGTACCAGATGCTGTCCTAACAACACCTGTAGAAACACTCATCTTTGAAGCCTACGATTGTCTACAGCTGCTACTCTCAGCTCAGATATCAGAGGCTCAAATTGATGAGTCAGGCATCTTAGACCGGATGGCTAGTATTGTTGTCAAACTACAGCAAAATCTAGGCGAGCAGTTTGGGCAAGATGGTTACCTCCCCACATCCACTGAGCTTGGGTTTGACATGACCCAATCCATTTTTGAAATGGGTGTGACCCAGCGTCTAAAGGATCTAGAAAACGCACTTTCAACCCCTGAACCAGAGGCTTTAAAGGGTCTACTTCAGACCCAGGCAGATGTCTTTTTTGGATTGGCAGAGTCCTTGAACCTACCTGGGTTTGGATCAATTGCCCAAGCCACCTTAACAGCCCTAGACCATCACCCTAGTCAGGTAGTTCAAATTGCAACCATCGCTCTACAGGATTATCGCACTGGCCAAAGCCTTGTACTTCAAGGAGACCGTACTCAAGGCGGTGCCCCCAGCTCTGCCCTCAAGGAGCTAGGAACAAAACCCACCGCTTCAAAAACCAGCAAGCATCGTAAGTCCCATACTCAAAAACATCACCATAAGGTCGCGAAATCTAATTGGTTTAGCCGATTGTGGCGGCAGTTAAATCAGCCTATCGGCAAATCTCGGTCAACAAAATCAACACAAACACCTTTCCCTTCAACTAAAGCAGCAACACGAACACCTCCCATCGACAGCATTAAGGAACCAACAAATAATCCAACAAAAACAAAAGCTGCAGAAAACATTTGGGAATCAGCCGCAGTCTCGTCATTACCAGAGGTAGTGGCAGCATCTGCTGACCAACGTTTACCCGCCCAGCTAGATTCTGAGAGTTTATCTACAAAAAAAATAGATCTACCAATATCAAATGACCCACTGAGAGAAGCGACCCTGCGAGTCTCTATTTATCATCTTGAACAGCTTAACCATACCATTGGTGAACTCCTAACTCAGCACAATAAACAGACCCTCTGTAATGAACATCTGTCCACGGCTATGAAAATTCTGCTCACCCGTCTAGGGCAACAGCAGCAGCAGTTACATAAGCTACAGCGCCAAACGATCCAAACATCGACACCTGTTTATCCCACGTCGTTGATACCGACGGAACAACTGTTTGACGACTTTGACGACCTAGAGCTAGACCATTACAGTGAACTACAGCTACTTGTTCAATCATCCCTAGAGACGATGGTGCAGCAAATGGAAAGTGCTGACGCCGTAGAATTATTTGTACGCCAAAGCAATCAAGCCCTAGAAAAGCAACAGAGTCTAGTGTATGACCTAAGTGAATCTCTCCTTGATGCTTGATTGCAGGCCATGGGACATGTGCTGCAACGATTTCACCAGGTGTTAGATCGTCTATCGAGCCAGCATCATAAGCCCGTAACCCTAAAGATTCAAGGCGAGGATGTGCTTGTCGATAAAGCCATCGCCGATAAGCTATACGATCCTTTGTTGCATTTAGTGCGCAATGCGTTTGACCATGGCATTGAGACACCTGAAATCCGCCAAAACCAGGGCAAAGCCAACAAGGGGCAGATTCAACTATCCGCCAATCAACGGGGTCGTTACCTGGTGATCAAGATTCGAGATAATGGCCAGGGTCTAAAACTTGAGGCTATTCGCCAGAAAGCTATCGAGAATCAGCTAGTTACGATACCAGAGGCACAACGGCTAACACCGGATCAAATCAGTGATTTTATTTTTGAACCCGACCTATCCACCGCTGATCAAGTTAATGAGCTTTCAGGACGTGGTGTTGGGCTAGACGCCGTTCGAGCCCAATTAAAGGCATTGCGAGGTACGGTAACCGTAGCGTCTCGTCCAGGACAAGGCACCTGCTTTACCCTAAAAATTCCAGCGGATTTAACGATTTCTAAACTGTTGCTCTGTCAAGCAGGAGAGAAACTATATGCCCTAATGACAGATACAATTGAGCAAATTCTAATCCCCAAGTCCGATCAGTTAAACACTCGTAACAACAAAAAAGTATTAAGCCTACAGATAGACGAGAAAGCCCAACTCATTCCAGTTATTCCCCTATCAGAAGCGTTAACCTATAACGTCTCACTGCCTGCTCCCCATTGGCATCAGGGGAAGGAATCCTCAGATACTCGTCCGATTATTTTGATGCGATATAAAAAGCGCCTTGTGGGTTTAGAAATAGATCAGCTACTAGGAGAACAAGAGCTAGCCATTCGCTCCCTAGGGGATATGTCGACCATACCAACCTATATTTATGGCTGTAGCACGCTCCCCGATGGTCGCCTCAGTCTGGTTGTAGATGGTGCTGTCCTCGTGCTTAACATTCTCAAAGGTGTTTCTAGTCCTGAAGACAAAATAGCCAGCCGCCAGCCGCAGTTACCTCACCTATCAAAAATTCCAGCTATATCCAAACAATCCATCTTAATCATGGATGACTCGATCACAGTTCGCAACACCCTAACCGAAACCTTGCAAAAAGCCGGTTACTTAGTGCTCCAGGCAAAAGACGGGGTAGAAGGACTGCTAAAGCTACATCAGACAGATGTGGCAGCTATTTTATGCGATCTTGAAATGCCTGGTATGAATGGATTTGAGTTTTTGAAAGTTCGTCAGCAAACCCCTGAACTTGTCTCTATTCCCACCATTATGCTCACGTCTCGCACCGGAGTAAAACATCAGCAGCTGGCCCAAGAACTAGGAGCCACAAGCTACCTAACAAAACCCTATTTGGCACCTCAGCTACTAGCTACATTAGCTAAGGTTTTACTCCAGCACCCTAAACCTGAACCACTAGAAATGTTGAAGAGTATCCATGGATAAGACCCTATCGAAGATCGCTAAAATGATCACCTTCAAAATAGCTGCCCATTGGTTTGCCCTACCCATGGCCGCAGTTCTCAAAATCGTCAACTGTCCACCTGTAGACCAGGGGGGTATCGTCAACTTAGGCATGGTGCAGCTAGGAGCACATACCATTCATCTATTAGACTTACACAGCACATTTGGCCTGGGTTCTGCCCCATCAGCACTCACCCAAACTCCATTTTTACTGGTGCTCCGTGGTTCCCAGAAAAAGCTGTGGGGCATTGTCCTAGAAGCCCCGCCCGATCTGATCGATCTGCCCAACACGCTCTTTAAGTCCGTGTCAACAGATAAACGCTTTTCCCCTAAAAAGCAATGGATTAGCCACATAGCCGTCATCTCTAAGCAGGATATTAGTAGAACCCTATTACTCTTAGACTTGAAGGCTGTTTTTCAGCATGAAACCGCCACAGCCTGAGCAGTATGCCGTCTCTAAACTCGCTTCTAAATTTGAGGTGGGTTAAATTTGAGGTGGGACATCAATCTCAAAGTGAATGTGGTTATCATGACCACCTGCCCGTCGGCACAGACCTTTACTAATCAATGCCGGATCATTGAAATATAGAGTGTTTTTATCAACCCAAGGTTGGGCCCGTAAAGCCTTAAGAATTGCTTCGGTTGCATCACGGTCGTAATTAGAGTTGCTCCATCTTGTGCCACCAAACTTACCGCCTTTATGAGGCAGGACAATATCGCCAGCATTGCCACTTTGGTGCCCAGCGTGGTCTGGAGTGCGTCCACCTTTTGGCAAACTCACATCGTTAATGGCCATGGGGGCGACATCTGAGCGATTTTTACGATAGGCCAATTCGTAATGAATGCCGGCCGCTCGAATTACATTACTAATCCAGTCGATACCATAGTCATGGCTATCTCCTGGCTGGTCCAGCACTTCAACATTGTAGAAGCCAACTCCTTGGCCCGGCATGCGCATCCACTTAGGCGCATTGGCTGCCTGCAAAAATCCTTGGGTCCTACCCCCTACATCCACACGGCCATCACCTCGGAGAGCGGTCACACCTGAGATGGCTGACTGAAACAGTTGAATAGCCTGAATCAGATTGTTAATGGAACTGCCTGCGGCAAAGTCATATCCCAGTGCCACTAAACGATCTCGTACAAGTTTGACATCACTGGAGCGGTTGGCTCCACCTGAGCCAACGCTTGCACTCAGAGCCAGCTTCTGGGCCCCTGGATGTTTCTCGATATAGGGGGTGAGGGTAAGGGAGGCGATGTCAGTAGCCTGACCTGCAACAACCTTGAGCCGACGCATTTGGGGTTTGGGAACTGCCAAAAAGATAGACTGAAATGCCCACTGTTTATTGGCATTGACAGTCGTTTGAGCAATAGGTCTTTGATTGTTATCCACATAAAGACTCACGGTCTGCCCTACCAAATCATCACTGGTTGTACCCGCTAGCTGATAGGGGTGATAAATTTTGACCTGATTGGGTACTTTAGTAATTTTGATACCTTGCTCAGACGGGGGGATAACCGGCGGCAGTGGAGTAGGCGGAGTAGGCAATGGCCTGGGTTCATCGGTACCCGTGCCGACAGATGCCAGAAAGAAACCGGGTGCATCGTCGCTATTGAGCCACGCTTTTAGCAGTTTGGTTCTAAAGAAAGTTTCGCCATCTACATCGCCCTGACGAGGGGATTTATCAATTTTCTGACGGTAGTAGCCACCTTCCATTAGATAAATGGCTTTATCAGTTTCCTTAATCCAAGTCCCCATGCGTCCTCCAAACGATACTGGCAAATTAACTTATTTCAGGTCAGCAGCGCCAACACTCATTGAGCTAAGACTATTGCAAATGGTAGCAGGGTGTCATCGATTGACTGATTCATTCTCAGCAGTTCTTTATATCTAAAGATAGAAGGTGAAAATTTAGTAGCCAAATCGGTTGCGGATGGTTTTAGAGCTTTTGTCCAGCTTATCAAGTATGGCTTTGACATGGGGTTTATTGCTCTCTGGGATACCGGCTGCCATTGTGTCAAATACGCCTATTTCTGCGCGTAAAAATTTACTAATAACAACCTGAATATTACGAATTTCTATCCATTGCTCTAACGCCAAAAGAGAATCATGATGTTGTTCTATGAGTTCGATCAGGTAATAGTGATATCCCCAAATAATCTTTGCTGTTTTCGGAGTTAATAAAATAGCATGGGATGTTGTCCAAGTATCGTATTGGGTTTGGAATTTAATCAAATGCTGTTTACTGGGGGTGCCGTATTCAATGATGTTATTAAAATCATGAAGGGTCTTGAAAAGTATGGGGTAAGCGTTGAGGCGCTGATCGAATAGGGATGTTGTATAGGTCTGCTCTAATTGTCGAGTCAGCTTTTTTAGTTCTGCGCGAGCTTGATATACAGCGACCCACGAGGAAGCGCCCAAGGTAATCAGGCCCGATACGATAGCTATGAGCAATTCTGACTTCATCACAGAAGAACTTTAGTAAACATGCCAAAAGTCTCAACTACTGGGAGAGAGATTGTGGAGATATAATTCAACTAAATAACGCTTAAACCATACACCCTGGCGATCAACAACTTCAGTATCATAGATCTGAAACTCAAATTTCTTGAATAGTCCCAGACTAAATTCGCTGGCTTCTGCATAAAGTCGTTGTATATGATGGCTTTGCGCATAATTCAACACAGCCTTCATCAGGGTGGAGCCAATCCCTTGGTGAAGACAGTCGTGTCGAACATAGGCCGATGCTATGTGACCATCTTCTCCAAT
>CALBPH010000211.1 GCA_937899365.1 uncultured Leptolyngbya sp. | reverse complement strand
GGCGACATTGAGTTAATCTGGCCCACGGACATTGCCACAGGCCACAATCGTATTATTCAGCTAAGGTCGGGGTTGCAGCTATGGTGCGAAACCCTCACACCCCATGGCGATCTGCAGTTGCAGGCAGACTATCTCCCGTCCGATCCCTTTGGTCTAATCTTTATACTGTCTGGAAATTTTCAATCAACCCTCACCCGTAGTAGCAAAACCGTAGACTTTCTCACCAAGGGAGGTTTAAATATTTTGGGCTATGGCGGTACTGCACAAGGGGCCATCAATTATCTATCAGGGCAAACGATACAGATTGTTCAGATTGTCATTGAACCCTGGTTCATGGGTGAACTAGTGGAACGTAACCCCATGAATTTGCCACGGCCACTGCGAGAAATTCTGCAAGGAGATCTCTCCCAAGCCTACGTCCACATAGGTGAAACAAATCCAACGATGCAGATGGCACTGCACCAGCTGTGGCACTGTCCCTACCAGGGACTCACCCGGTTAATGTATCTAGAGAGCAAGGCCATTGAACTCCTGGCCCTAAAGCTATGTCAGCTGAGTGAAGATGCAGCCAAACAGCTTCCCAAAGCCTTAAAGTCTCAAGATGTTGAGCGGATTCACCAAGCTAAAGATCTGTTGCTCAGCGACATCGAAAATCCCCCTTCTCTAATCGCCCTCGCCAGAGCCGTTGGCCTCAACGACTACAAGCTCAAACAAGGCTTCCACCATGTGTTTGGTACCACCGTATTTGGTTATTTACACAACCATCGTATGGAAAAAGCCCGACAGCTATTACAAACCACCGACCTCACAGTGGCTGAAGTTGCCTATGCCATAGGCTTTTCCAACCGCAGCTATTTCGCTGCCGCATTTAGACGTAAGTTCAACATCAATCCCAAAGCCTATTTACTCCAAAGTCAGCGAGAGCGGTATCTACCCTAGAAATCCGTCCTGTGGCCAGAAAAATCCGCCCAGGAATCATCCCCAACCTCGAAATTCTCTATGATGCCCTTAATCTATTTGAGAATAGCTCTCAACTGCCTATTCTCAAAGATTTAAGTGTGAAGAGGGAATTGGATGAACGTCTGGCAGCTGATCATAAACTCGGGCATTATCGGCATTATGGCCATTATTTTAATGGCACCTGCCGAAGCCACTCCACTAGTCGAGGAATCTTCAGAGGAAAGCACTGACCTAATGGAATCCATTGAGGCAGACGTTTTAAGCCAGGTGGATGAGGGAGAAGAAGAAGAAGAGACAGAAGACGATGAAGGAACTCTGCGAATTGTCGTAACCGCCGAGAAAACGCCAGAGGCGGTTCAAGACATCCCCATCAGCATTACGGTCTTTGAACAGCAAGATATTGAAGATGCTGGCATCAGAGACTTTGAAGATGCAGCCCGCAATACCCCTAACTTCTCTGTCTTTGATGGTGCTGGCAGCCGCTATTTCTATAACTACAGCATTCGTGGCCTTGGCAACAATAACTTTTTAGCCCGAGATGCCGTCAGTTTTTATGTAGACGATGTTCCCTACGACTATGGCGGATTCATCGGTCTGGATTTGTACGATTTAGAACGCATTGAGGTACTGCGGGGTCCCCAAAGTACGCTGTATGGCCGCAGTGCCTTCTCCGGCGTGGTCAATGTCATCACCCAGAAACCCACCAATGAGTATGAATTTGGCACCGCTGCCCGCTACGGTAACTTTGACGATTTTGAAGTGCAGGGAAATGTCAGCGGTCCCCTGGTGCCCGACACTCTGTTCTTTAGACTCTCGGGCACCTACGGCGCACGGGATGGCTATATCGACAATACGTTTCTCAATGACGATCTAGCCGACTCATCAGGGGGGAATGGTCGTCTGCAGCTACGGTGGACGCCTAGCGATGCTTGGGAGGTGGACCTTACTGGAGCGTTCTCGGACTATGACGAAGATGGGATTCCCCTAGTCACCATTGATGACGATCCCTTTACCGTGGATGCCAATGAAGGCGGATTTGCCAAGCTGAATACCAATAGCCAGTCTCTGCGCATTGCCTACACCCAGCCAGAGTTTCGGGTAACCTCCGTGAGTGCACGACGGTTTTCCCGGGCTAATCAAGCCGCTGATGTAGACGGTGGTCCGATTGACTTGGGTGTGTTTAGCAGCGACTTTGATTCAACGGTATTCACCCAAGAGATCCGTCTACAGTCACCGGCAGCCGCAGAGCGATTTCAGTGGACCACCGGGGGCTATTTTGAATCACGCCAGTTTGATACTCAAGATGATGGTCTCACCTTTGGCGACGATGCCGCTGCCATATTTGGATTCCCTGGAGGAACGACCGATTTACGCAGTAGCGACAGTGATGAACGCTTTTGGGCGATTTTTGGTCAGGCTAGCTATGATGTTACCGCAGCGCTGACCCTGACTGGAGGATTACGATACGAGAACTATCGCAGCGAGCTGAACAGCCTAACGGAGTTGTTTGCCATCCCAGGGTTCCCAGCTCAACCCCTGGCTGAGTTTAATGATGTCACTGAAAGTGGTGATATTTTCCTGCCACGGGTAGCGGCGGAGTATCGCATTAACCCTGATGTGATGGTGTATGGCAGTATTGCCAGAGGCTATCGTCCTGGCGGTGTAAACTATCGAGCCAGTAATGAGGATACCCTCACGTTTGATTCTGAGGTTGGCTGGAATTTTGAGGTGGGGGCCAAGTCCACCTGGCTAGACGATCGGCTGGGGGTCAATCTGTCGGTATTCCACAATATTGTAGATAATTACCAGGTGCAGATTCCAGGACCGTTAATTGTCACCAATGAGATTGCCAATGCCGATGCCCGCATTACCGGTGTGGAATTAGAAGCGCGGGCCACTCCTACAGAGGGGCTGAATATTATCGCCGGGGTAGGCTATTTGGATGCTGAATTTTCAGACTTTACCAATGAGTTCACGGGAGAGAATTTTACCAATAATACATTGCCCTTAGTCCCTGAATTTACCTACAACCTGGCCCTACAGTATCGCAGCCCTGAGGGTCTGTTTGGCCGTGTCGGTGTGCAGGGAACAGGCCAAACCTTCTTTGATGAGGCAAATGATTTTAAGCAGGCTGCCTATGCGGTGGTGAATGCTCGCCTGGGCTATGAGTGGGACAATACGGGCGTTTATTTCTTTGCCAACAATATTTTTGATAAAGAATATCTTACCCAGGGTGCTGATATTGGCACTGGCCAGGTGGGACAGTATGGTTCTCCCGCTACGTTTGGCATACAGGTAAACAGTCAATTTTAGCCGTTGCTGATTTAGAAGATGCACCGATCTGCGGGATGCTTGTCCCATGGCCTATCTAAATCGAGATTGTGTCTAATAAAGTTGGTAAATTAGTCTTCAATAGTGCGTGACTACAGTGAATAACTATGGCACCGTACTCAACAATTTCTTGCCAGCTTTAAGTCGGGAGGTTTCTCCCAAGAGAATACAGTCTGACATCACCTGTAAATCTAACGTTGCCAACGCTGGAATCAGACTGCGATTCACTTTTTGATAATCACCCGCCTGCAGATGGTAGGCACTTAGGGCACCATCTTCCCATATCCACACTTCATTCACGTCCAAAGCTTTGTAGCGTAGCAACATGGTGCGCACATCTCCTTTACCGGTTTGCACCTGAATGGCGGATGGTCTGACTGTGGTCGTCATCGTCCTGACATCAAACTGATCCAGCCTCGGGGTGATCATAACACCAACAGAAAACGGGAACTGACTGCCCCTGCCCATAAAGTTTCCCTCACCCCCCATACTTCACGGCTTATTTTTATTTAGCCTCTTCGAATTTGATATCCTCTTGATAATTTATCTGATTAATTCATATAGAGTTTGGGTGGGGTCAGAACTTTCACGTAGCGATGATTTAATAACCTTGTAGAACCCATGACCGAACGCCTGATGCCCAGCGGAATATACCAATCAAAACCTGCCTTTATTGCATTAGCCGATGGTGAGCAGGTAGCCCAAGACGAATCAATTGCTGACTCCACTGCCAGTGCAATTGTGACGTTCATCCTGGCGGAGGATGGCAGCGGTCTGGCTTATAAAATCCAGCTCAACGGTCTAAATCTCAAGGAAGATCCCCTCAGTCGTATCGAAGCCAACGACGTTACTAAGATTCATTTTCATATCGGCGCTCCTGGGAACAATGGTCCCCACGCTCTAAATATTTTTGGGCTGCCCAGCGAAGATGATGACGATCTTGTCGTTGACTATGAAAATGGCATCATCACCGGTATTTGGGATGATGGTGATGCCACTGACCGTAACGGTGATGGCGATACCGATGAACCTGGTGAAACTAAACCCCTGAGTGAGTTTATCGAGGCGCTCAAGGCAGGCAACCTGTACATTCAGGTACACGATGTGGCAGCGGATAAGCTGGGTACGCCTGGAACCGTGCGCGGTCAGATTACGCCCCTAAATACAGCCAACAGTTTTACGGTTTTGGCCGATGGTGGCAGTGTGGTTCAACCCCAGGCAATTCCTAACTCTCTCGCCACCGCCAAAGCCACATTTACCCCCCTCCAAGACGGTAAATTACTGGCCTACCACATTGAGCTAGACGGCCTCACCCTCAAAAAAAATCCGGCTGACCGTACGGCAGACAACGATGTCACCAAAATGCACCTGCATGTAGCTTCCGAAGGTGCCAATGGTCCCCACGGTCTAAACATTTTTGGAAAACCCAGCGAAGATGACAATAATCTTCTGGTTAACTACGACGATGGCGTCCTTACCGGTGTATGGGACGATGGCGATGCCACTGACCTCAACAGTGACGGCGATACCGATGAGCCTGGTGAAACCAAACCCCTGAGCCAGCTGATCGATCAGCTAGCAGCTCGGCAGCTTTACCTCCAGGTTCATGATGTGGCAGCGGACAAGCTGGGCACCCCCGGTACCATCCGTGGTCAGCTAAACCCACCTGACTTTGACGCGCCCTCCACCTCAAAAGAAATGTTTGTTGCCCTGGCCAATGGGGGACAAGTCGTTCAAGACTCAGCTATTACTGATAGTAACGCGACAGCAACTGTCACCTTTATCTTGGCGGACGACGGCAGCGGTCTGGCCTACCAAATCAAACTAAATGACCTGACGCTCAAAGAAGATCCCGCTAGCCGCACCGAAGACAGCGATGTGACACGAATTCACATACACACGGGTGAACGGGGTGCCAATGGTCCCCACACCTTAAATATCTTTGGGCTACCCAGTGAAGATGATAATAATCTCGTCGTTGACTATGAGAACGGCGTCATTACCGGTATCTGGGACAATGGC
Organism: uncultured Leptolyngbya sp.; assembly: GCA_937899365.1. GTDB lineage: Bacteria > Cyanobacteriota > Cyanobacteriia > Phormidesmidales > Phormidesmidaceae > Leptothoe. Next base: position 351 of record CALBPH010000211.1, on the reverse strand, counting down.
GACGCCACTGACTTAAATGGTGATGGCGATACGGATGAGCCCGGTGAGACTAAGCCCCTGAGTGACTTTATTGAGGCCCTACGGGCTGGCGACCTCTACATTCAAATTCACGATGTCGAGTCTGACAAACTGGGTACCCCTGGCAGCGCCCGTGGCCAAATTGTCCCCATCGATGCGGTAGATAGCTTTACCCTGGTAGCCGATGGAGAGCAGGTGGTTCAAGATGCGTCAGTTCCTGATTCTACCGCCACTGCCAAGGCGAGCTTTACCCCCACTGACGATGGGCTAGCTTACGAGATCGAGATTGATGGTCTGACTCTCAAAAAAAATCCATCCAACCGCACCAAATCT
>CALBPH010000210.1 GCA_937899365.1 uncultured Leptolyngbya sp. | reverse complement strand
AGCTGTCCGCTGCGGGACGGTTTGAACCTGGTGGCTAAGGAATATGTGGCCGTGCATAACGGTGAAGATGGAGCCCTGATTTTGTCGGAGTTTACCGGGTCTGCCGTGGAGCTCCCCGAAGCCCTACTGACCAATCCCTATTCATCTACCCGTATGGATGAGTGTATTGAGGCGGCCCTAGAAATGTCCGCCGAAGAACAGGCAGAGCGGATGAAAAAGCTACACAAAGCGATTTGCCGCTACGACGTACAGCAGTGGGCTAACCATTTGTTTAGGGAAGCCAAGGCCACGGTGGCCATTGAACCCGAGGCAAAGGAAACGGTAGGCGTTTAGGAAGAATTTGATTTGGTAGAGACGTTCCATGGAACGTCTCTACCAAATTCCCCTACTCTTTCTAAAAATCTGTGCCATCTTGAGACATAGGGAACCCTTTGTTCGCTATCTAATACATATTAATTGTCCGCAGATCGTTACTTTTGGTGGCAACTATGCCTGATTACTCAACAGTTGAAGCGACGACCTACGATTTGATTGTGATTGGTGGTGGCATCAATGGGGTGGCCGTAGCCCGCGATGGTGCCCTGCGCGGTTTAAAGACCATTCTGATTGAAAAGAGCGACTTTGGTAGCGGTACCACTAGCTGGTCAAGTCGATTGGTGCACGGTGGGTTGCGCTACTTAGAATATTTTGAATTTAATTTGGTGCGCGAGTCCCTGCGGGAGCGGGAGATTTTGCTGCGGACGGCTCCCCATCTAGTCAAGCCAATCCAGATGACGATTCCTATTTATGCCCAGGGATCTCGCAGCTATTGGGAAATCCAGGCTGGGATGGTGCTTTATGATTTGCTGAGCTACGACAAAAGCTTGCCAAACCATCGAATGCTGGGGGCGACTAAGATGCGGCAGCTGTTTCGTGCCGTAGAACCGGATGGCTGTCGAGGGGCGGCTCAGTATTATGACGGCCAGGTGGAATATGCGGAGCGGTTATGTTTAGAGGCGGTGCTGTCGGCCCAGGACGCCGGGGCTACTATGCTCAGCTACGTCACGGTTACCCAGCTACAGCGCAGTGGCAATCGGATTGCATCGTTGGTATGTCGAGATGTTGAAACGGGTGAGCCGATCGTCGTACGTGGCCATGAGCAAACCGTGGTGATCAATACGTCTGGTCCTTGGGTCGACCAGATTTGTCGCAGCGGTGTTCAGGGTAATGCCCCTGCCCCTGTGGGTAAAACCCGCAAAATTGGTGGCACCCGAGGCAGCCATATTAATGTGGATAAATTTCCTGGCGCACCAGATGAGGCCTTATATGTAGAGGCCCTCACCGATGGCAGACCGTTCTTTATCTTGCCGTGGCTGGGGATGTGTCTGATTGGCACCACAGATATTCGCTTTGATGGCGATTTGGATAAGGTCCATGCCAGCAATGACGAAATTGATTATTTGCTCAATGAAACAAATCGGGTTATTCCCACAGCGCAGCTGACGCGAGAGCTGGTGAAGTTTACCTATGCTGGTGTACGCCCCTTACCCTATAGCGAAGGGAAAAAGACCAGCAGTATTACCCGCAGCCACGTGCTGTATGACCACACCGCTGAATCTGTGGAAAATATGGTGTCGTTGATTGGTGGCAAGCTCACTACCCATCGGCAGGTGGGTGAGGAAATGGTGGATGCGGCGCTGAAAAAACAGGGAAAACCCCGCAGTCATTCGGCGACTCGACAGGCTCCGCTACCGGGGGCGATCGCAACCCGCGAGGCTAAGGACCTGATGACAACGGCTGATCGAGATGTGGTGGCCCACTTGCTATCGGTCTATGGGGCCCGTACCCCTCAGGTATTGGCCATCGTTAAGGAGTTTCCTGAACTGGTGGAACCGGTAGTGGCGGGACAACCCGATATTAAGGCGCAGATTGTTTATAGCGTTAACGCCGAACTGGCGCGCACCTATGTGGATATTTGTCGGCGACGCACAGCGCTGTCGATGCGGGGTAACTATGGGTTTGATGCGCTGCCAGTGGTAGCAGATGTGTTGAAGCGCTACTGTAACTGGTCTGATGAGCGCTGCGATCGCAACCTGCTCAACTACTACACCTTTATGCGCGACAACTGCATTCCTGAGTACCAGCTAGATCAATATCAGCCTCCCGTAGCGGCGTCAGTAGCTTAGTCTAGGGATGGGTTTTGAGGCTTAAATTTTGAGCGACGTTCAACGTTCAAGCCTCAAACCTGAACATTCAAAACCTATATAGACCCTTTGCCAAGGGGACATTGCAACGTGGTTACTTCATCTGCACCGTCTGAGACTCCGATAATTCCCCTATCAGAAGCCCTAAAGCAAACGGCGCGGGTAACGGTTTTGGGCTCCGGAGCCTGGGGAACGGCCCTGGCAAGGTTGGCCCTAACCAACGGCAACCAGGTACAAATTTGGTCTCGGCGAGGGCCATCGGATTTAGCAACGGCGGTAGCTGACGCCGATATTGTCGTATCAGCCATTTCCATGAAAGGGGTGGCGACCCTGGCCAATCAGCTACAGACCGCCCAGCTAAAGCCTTCCACAATTTTAGTAACCGCCACAAAGGGGTTAGATCCTGAAACCACCCGCACCCCTTCTAAGATTTTTAGTGACACCATCCCAGAGAACC
>CALBPH010000209.1 GCA_937899365.1 uncultured Leptolyngbya sp. | reverse complement strand
GCATTTGGATTCCGTAGGGGCACTGCATGCAGTGCCCCTACGGAATCCAAATGCCTCAATAGTTCATCACTAAAATCTCATCCACTTTGCCGCGCTTGGTGGCCTTTGAATTAATCGCCCGTGTAGCGCTCACCCGCACGCAGCGATAGTTCTGATAAAGCTCCTGAATAAAATCTGTATAGGCATTACTTAGCAAGACTTTGCAGTTCCGTGCCGATAGCTCATCCACAACGGTTTTAAGGCGCTGCTGCTCGTTGCGATCAAAGCGGTTACTGTCATAGGCCGTAAATGAGGCCGTGGGAGAGACCGGATCGTAGGGGGGGTCAAAATATACAAAATCATTGTGGCCGGCTTCTGCAACCGCTGCTGCTAAGTCCGCCTGACAGATGGTTACCTCTGCCTGGTTTAAATACTGGCTGACGTTTCTCAATACCGTTTCATCGGCAATGGTGGGATTTTTGTAACGGCCAAAGGGGGCGTTAAACTGCCCCTTTGAGTTGACCCGAAACAACCCGTTGTAACAGGTCTTATTGAGAAAAATGATTCGTGCCGCCCGCTGTACCGAGGCTTAGGACGCAAACTCAGCCTGCCGGTCCCAGCCTCGGACCTCATAAAAGTAGGCGGCGTCGTTGTAATGCTGCTGCAGATTTTTAAGCAGGTCGTCTACGGAATGTTTGACCACCTGGTAGCAGTTGATTAGTTCTGAGTTGCGATCGCTAATAACGGCGGCATCAGGCTGCAACCTCAGTAGCTAGGCTCCACCCCCGATAATCGGCTCATAGTATCGATCGTAGGCAGCTGGAACATACTTCAGTAGTTCAGGTACCAACTGTCGTTTGCCCCCAGCCCATTTCAAAAATGGACGTAGCGCTACGGTTGGGGAGGATAGTTGAACCATAAACTCTTAAGGATTTTCCTCTCAGGAGAATCGAGCACCTACGGTAGGATATATGAGGCTTTTAATATCCTGCTTAAATCCAAAGGCTGCTGCTAAGCCACATAAAACTTAAACGACGCCAGCTTAGACGATGCAAGAATTTTTCTCCAATGTATCGCGCTATCCGCGCTACTTCATTACATTTACCCTGGGTGTACTTTACAGCGCCATTAAGCCGCTGCTACCACTTTTTGAAAATCGCACTACAGCAATCGCCCTAATCGGCGCTGTGGTAGCTGGCCTGATATTTCTCAGTTTTACCCTACGAGCCATGCTGGGGCTAGCATAGTCGCCTGGGGTGACCAATCAAGTATGTAAGGAGAGGGCCATGGCAACGGAGCGTCGAGTGGCGCGGGTGTCGGCGTCGATTAAGCGCGAAATTAGTCAGATGCTGATGTCTGACATCAAGGATGAGCGAGTGGGGGCCGGCATGGTTAGCGTGACCGCTGTCGATGTGGCCGGTGACCTGCAACATGCCAAAGTATTTGTCAGCATCTATGGTACCGCCGAAGCCAAAGCCGAAACCATGGCAGGGCTGGCCGCCGCCACCTCCTATGTAAAGGGAACCTTGGGACGACGACTGCGATTACGCCGCACCCCCGACATTGTTTTCAAAGAAGATGTGTCATTTGAGCAGGGCACCCAGGTACTTAACTTACTCAGCCAGCTAAAACACGAACGCGGCAGCAATGAAGCCTTAGCTGCCGACGCTTCTGAAGAAGACATTCCCACGGTCATTCCCAGTGCCACCGACGATGGGGACGATGCTTAGGCCCTAACCCTAAGGCACGAATGCTAAGACCCATCCTGCCAGACCCAGACAGCCTGTCACTATCGCAGCTAGTGGCCCAGATGATCGTGGTGCGCACCACCGGGCATCTGTTTGACCACGAAATTCAATACCCTGCCTGGGAAGCTACCCAAGCCCAGATGGAGCATTACATCACCGACCTGGGGGTGGGCGGTGTCATTTTGCTGGGGGCGAGTGGTGCGGAAGTGGCCCTACGATGCCAGGCATTACAGGCCATGGCCGACATTCCCCTGCTGCTGGCTGCCGATATCGAAGAAGGGGTAGGCCAACGCTTTAGCGGTGCCATTTGGTTTCCACCCCCCATGGCACTGGGGGAAATTGCCCGTACCGATTTGGAATTGGCGCAGACCTATGCCCGGCAGTTTGGTCAGCATACGGCCAAGGAAGCCATGGCCATTGGTCTCAACTGGGTGCTGGCCCCGGTGGTCGACGTGAATAACAATCCGGCTAACCCAGTGATAAATGTGCGTGCCTTTGGCGAAACGCCGGAGATTGTTACCCAGCTGACCCAGGCATTTATTGCCGGAGCTCAGGAATATCCGGTGCTAACAACGGCGAAGCATTTTCCTGGCCATGGCGATACGTCCATCGATTCGCACCTTAGTCTGCCAGTAATTGACCATGGGTTAGACCGGTTAGCTCGAGTTGAGTTAGCCCCGTTTAAGGGGGCCATCTCCCCTAAGGGGGCCATCTCCCCTGGAGCAAGT
>CALBPH010000208.1 GCA_937899365.1 uncultured Leptolyngbya sp. | reverse complement strand
ACTTTGCCCTTTAGTCCCATGCGGTCTTGTTGGAAGAAAACAGGACCCGGTGAGGTGAGCCGGATTGCGATCGCAATTCCCACAAACACAGGACTCAGCCCTAACACCGCTAGGACAGCCACTCCATAGTCCAGCCACCGCTTGAGCCGATAGTCAACACTCTGAAAAACCGAGGTCTCAATCATCAGCGTCGGTAAGCCCGCCACGATCTCCGGCATCCCTCGCCGATACAACATTTCCCGACTAGATGGCAGCAGCCGCATGGGAACGTTGGCCCCGCGCAGGCGCCAATATAGACCCGACGCCAGCTCTACATCGGGCATATCTTCAGCCATGACCTCATCGGGCTCTGTGGCCAAAATCCGCTGAAAGGTTGACTCGGTGTTGGCAGTTGAGGTCATGGCTGCCCCGACTACCTGATAGTGGGACCGCTGCTCTAGGGTTTTTGATAGCCGGTGCATCCGGTTGGGGTTGGTAATTAAAAACACCCGCGATGGTGAGCGTGCCCCCTGTAACGAGGTCAGTAAGCCATTGGTGAAAAGTCGAGTGATCAGCACCAACACCACGCTACCGACCCATGCACTAAAAAAAAGTGACCGGGGTGCATCTAACTTTGGATCATAAAAGTAGGCTAGCACCAGCGACATAAAATAAACGCAGCTGACCAGCTGGGCTGCGCGCAGGTAGTCCCGAGCCCTGACTGTGGCACCATAGAGGCCATAGTGGGTAAATAGCAACAGCGTCGCCCCGGCAAATAGCCAAAACAAACTGGGCAGCCCTAGCCATACCCACCACACCAGCGGCTCAGGAATTGGGGAATAAAACCTGTTCAAAAATCGTGCCAGCTGCCATGCCAGTCCCAGAGCTAGGGCATCGCTAAGGATTAAGAGCACTATTCTAAGGCTGTTCCACCCCAATCTTCGCAGGGGGGGCATGCCCCGAGCCGAACGAATATCTGTACCGATGGCAAACAGAAAATTCTGTCTGCGGCCTGATTTGAGGGAAAACGGCTCTTTCATTAAACGTCTTGGCAAACAAGCACCCTGAGAGCACGTATTAACTAGAAGAATGCTCTGAGTATGGCTTTAGGATAGACCGCATCGCTCGATTCATTAACTGCAGTCCAAATAATAGGAGAAATGCCGTGTTGTTAATAACGTAGCGCCGCCACAGTCGACGAGGCTCCTGAACCAGTCGATAGAGCCATTCTAGACCCCAGGCCATCATCCATCGAGGTGCTTGGGTGACGGCCCCGCTGTGATAACTAAAAGCGGCCCCAACTCCCTTCATTACAGCCTGGAGTTTGCCCTGCTGTCGAGCCATCCATTCCT
>CALBPH010000207.1 GCA_937899365.1 uncultured Leptolyngbya sp. | reverse complement strand
AGGGCTTTTTGAGGGTACCCCAGAAACTGACAAACCCGTTCTAATTCTTGTTGAGGCTTGTCAATAAGCCGTTCGAAAAAAACTGGCATTACAGCGTCTTGACCAAAGTTGTCAAAATACGGCTGCAGCTGCATGGTGTACTTACTATAGTCAATTAGCTCAGGATATTCATAAATAGCTGCATTGATATCAGTTTTGGATGGAATAACCCGCTGGCTCCATTCATGGATGTACTGCGATACCAAACGATCAATGGGATGACGCATAACATAGATGAACTTTAGTTCAGAAGCGTTTGGTATATGCTGTTTGATTCGCTCAATGGTATTGGGATAGGTGGGTAGTTTAGCGTAATGGGTGCTAGATTCACCTCGTAAACTATCGTTTGCGTCAGAGACAAAAAGTGACTTATACCAATCAATCCCTTTCTCGTAAGTTTCATCATTGCTAAAAAAGTTAGGTTCTTTTAGCTCAGTCATAAAGATGCCTGACTGTAGTGCTAACTGTTCATGGAGTGAACTGGTGGCACATTTCATGGCTCCTATTACGAAGAAATTTGGACCTTTTGTCATAGTTTATGTAGCTAAGAAAATATAACTGGAGTTAATAGATAGAGAGAATCAAATTAACAGAATATTACGGCTAAGATAACTGTTCGGCATTGCTGACTAATTCTTCGTAGCTGGTCTGTTGTTTCAAGGATCCATTCTCCAGCTGATAGATGCGATCGCAATTCTTTATCGTCGAATATCGATGGGCAATAATGATTAATGTCTTACTTCCCGAAAGGTTATCGATTGCCTCACTCACCAGATGTTCAGTTTGAGAGTCTAATGCTGATGTCGCCTCATCTAGAACTAAGATTTGACAATCATGATAAATAGCCCGAGCTATACCAATTCGTTGACGCTGCCCACCAGATAATCGAACACCCCTTTCGCCAATCTGAGTTTTTAACCCATCCGGAAGATCTGAAACAAGCTCTTCTAGCTGTGCCACTTGCACAGCTTCCTTAAGGCGTACATCATCAACTTTATGCCCATGGACACCAAAGGCGATATTCTGCTCAATAGTGCCATCTAAAAGAAAGATCGATTGAGGAATATACCCCAATAAGCTTTGCCAATTATGTAGATTCTTATATATCGAATTTCCATCTAAAAGAATATCGCCAGAAGATGGCGTAATCAGTCCCAGTAGAATATCGACTAAGGTGGTCTTTCCAGAACCTGACTTTCCAACTAAGGCTATTGGCTGACCTTTTGGAATTTCTAAAGAAATATTATCGATGGCAGGGTTAGTAGTATTAGGGTAACTATAGTAAATGTTCTTGAGATTAATAGAATCATGAAATCTAGCCGATGTATTTGACAGCAAACTCTGCTGTGAAGCACCTGAATCCAGAAAGTCTGTCAGGCTATCATTAGCTTCCTCTGGTTTTTTATATTCCTCAAGATAGACTTCAGCACGCTTTAAATCAGAATAGATAAGGGAAATGGCATAGCTTTTTGTTCGTAATCGTCCTACTGCTTGCAGAAGTTGAGTTATCGTTGGCAATAAACGCAGAGAAGCAAGTGTAAATACAGCAAAAATGGGCGTTAAATCTTCTAAGCTTTTGCCAGAAGCTGTAATAGCAATCAATATATAAATTACAATCGCTAGCAGCAAAAATCCTTCAGTCATAGAACGAGGGATTACCTGGAATATATCTCTACGAAAAGCTCCATGAGCAAATCGACTTGAATGAGAATGTAATTCATTGACAAAATAATCTTCGCAATGAATGACTTTAACTTCTTTCAAACCTCCCAAAGCATGGTTGATAGAGCGTATTATCTTTTTCTGAGCCTTAGTATTTTCTCTCCCCCATTTTCTAAGTAACTTGCTCAACTGAGCAAAAATAAAAAACAACGGCACAAAGATAGCAAACAAAACTAAAATAAAGACTATATCTGTTGATCCGAGTAATACAACCAAGGTAAAACAAAGGATCAAATTTGAGATAATTGAGAGTAAAGGCATTAACCCAGCATTGATAAATTGCTGGGTTTCTACAGCAATATTCTGAACTAGTCCAGATGAATTACGGTTCAGAAAAAAAGTATAAGGTAGGCTTAAATAAGCCTTTAGAAGACGGCTTTCTAACAGTACTTTTTGGTTATAGCTAAACTTAAACACATAAGCTCTTGCAACGATAAAGCCAACTGATTTAAGAATAAACGTAGCAACGAGTATTATTGAGGAAAAAATAATTAAATCAATGTTGCTATCTAAACCAAGTCTCTCAAAAAAAGGAGAGTATACACTATTATTTAGTACATCAGATGGGTTAGATAGAATCTTGAAAAAAGGCCCTACTAAGCCAATACCTACAACTTCAAGAAATGATGCAAACAAAAATGCGGCAACTAGTCTCGCAATAGAAAGTCTAGTGGTTGATATGACATAAAATACTTTTTTTAAATATTGAAGCATAACAAAAGATATTATCTTTAAATATAAATGTCTAGAGTTACAAGTAAGTGCGTTCTACTTGAAATATTAGGGGATATAGTGCAATAGCGGTCAATCATTCTTATACACCAACCGTACGGCGAATTACATTAAAAACGGCACCTCTGGCATGATTACTGTACATAACTCGCCTTGTTTGATAACTCGTAAAACGTAACGTAGTTTGCAGAAAATCTAATAAATCACTCAATTGTGGAGATGGAGCATGGGATGAATATCCCAGCTTAGCCATTTCACGCCCACATATTTTTTCACACAGCCACTCTTCCGTTTGTGTAATATTTTTGCGTTTACCACGCCGAAATGATGTGTTCGCCCCCTCCGGCAAACAGGTTTCATTTAAATCTGAGCCAAGAAATGTAGAGAGACGTTTCCCTACCTCTATAGGATTTGAAATAGCATCCTCAAATAATACAAGCTCTACATTTAAGCCATTTTGTTGAGCCTGCTCTAGAGTTTGTTGGGCTAATGCCCAATATTTAGCATAGGCAATGGGATGATAAACGTTCTTTGTCCCATCTTTACCCTCTAAAAATTTATATGAGGCCATCACAGCGCGAGGATCTCGCAAGCAGAAGATAAACTTTGTGTCAGGAAATAGCGTTAATAATTCCTCTAGATGTAAGAACTCTCCAGGAGCTTTATAGCCCCATCGGGTCTTACCATGGAGAAGTGCAAATCGAACTAAAAACTCTTCAAGCAGTTCTGGCCAAGTTAGACTGCTGTCAACAAATGTGTCAAATAGTAATCCCTGCATGCGATCCATGTCTTCAAGGGTGCATAAGGGTTTAGAAAAGTCATTTTCCCATTTGATGCGAGCACGCACTTGCCACGTGAGCCAGTGTGCTAATTTTTTTAGCTGTTCCGGAGTAATAGATCCATTCACACCAAAACCAATTGCCTTTCGACGAAAATAAAAATCATCAAAGACATACCAGTTTTCAATAGCTGTTAATACATGGGATAAGAAACTTGTGCCACTTCGTGGAAGCCCCACTACAACTACTGGAGGGGATTTGAAGTCAGGTGCAACTCTGCGCGTAGCAAATAGCGGATTTCCACCATCTACTTTTATCATAGTATGATTTGTTTCTAATTCTTGTTGCATAACTATGCTGACTGACTTTCTATAAAGCTTGGTTCAAGATCATGAATCATCTGTATTAGATGGCTCATCAATCTTTCAGTCGTGGCTGGTTTAGAAGATGAATCTATCTGTAAGAAGTACTATGGGCTAAAATCTTTTAGATAAAATTCTCTCAGATATCAGTGATACCCAATATTTTTTAGGACTTAACTTATCCTTATATATATTGACAATAGATTCTGAGAATTCTGACATTCTTTCTAAAGAAACAGCTCTAATTTTTGACGTCTTTAAAGTTCAATTGTGCCTCCTAAATAATCTTGTAAAAAGAATGTGTTTTTTTCGAATCAATTAGATAATATTTGACGATTCCTTCATAGATGATACGCATATCTTAACCATGGACACTGGTTCCGCCTGATGGGATGATTTGGCCAAAATGCTTGTATTGCCAGAGATACAGCTATTTTAAGAGAGGATTGCTGAAATCTTTATTATTCGGTTATTTCAGCCATTTTTCCCATTACACAGAACCAGTACCGACTATTACCCACTGCATCATACTCATGTAACCTGTCAATTGTGATGTAATGTGCAGTCTTATATCCAAAATCTCTAGCGATTTGAAAAGAGAGATTTTACCTGTTTTACTTAAACCTAAACCAACGACTTTATTGTTTTACATAGTGTCTGTAAAGAGATAAGTTCTAGTCAACTAATTCAAACCTTAGCTGACCATATTCTTGGTTTTACTTTTTAGTAACTTAACTATGAAGAGTTTAGAGAGATATCGATATAAATTATTCTTTAGATCTCTAAATAAAAGTAGACTTAAAGATATCTGGATTGCTTTTGGCAACTTCAATGCTGTATCTATCAATGTTTTTAGGCCCACACGTTGGTACTCAAGAGTAAACTCTTCGCTGATTTTTTGTGTGATCGGCTGACCTAGAAGACCAGCAATACCTTTATCTACAGAACGATTTTCTCCTGTATTTACAACCCAGATAGCTGCAGGGAAAGGCAAAGGTTTAAGGGGACGATTACTCTCCTTAAAGTAGGCTTCAACCTTGCGATGGTTGCCTAAAATATTATAGAGAAAATCAGAATCTGTTTTTTGTAAAATCATTTCCTGAGTAGGGGTTTCAGGAAAATTCAAATAGGGCTCAAGCAACTTGTAATTAATAATAATTGAAGTCCCACAGGCAAGATGAAAATCTTTTTTTTGCATCAGTAAGCTCATACCTAGGCCATGGGTATATCCATCGGTAACAAGCCAGCCGTTTTCTTGAGGATACGAGTTAACATACCCAGCAATTTTATTGCTTACTCGATCATCTGCATCAAAAAACATAATGTGGGTTGGAGCATATTGCTTTGCATGCATTAGACCCACCAAGCGTTTAGTACCTTTATCCCTTAGGCAAGACATTAGATCAATTTTAGAATTTTTCTCTTGTGATGGGGGAGGAAAGTCAACCTTGAGGAAATCTACCTTCTGATATATATTGCAAAAATTAGGTATCTGATTGCAGACAACAATAACGTGAAAATTCTGATCAGTTTGATTACAAATTGAATCTAATGTACCAGCTAGTAATTCTTCAACTTTCTCATAGGATGTTGAGTTAAGCGGGTGTCTAACCGAAGTAACGAATACGAGCATAAAATTTTTCCTTAGATATCATACGTTGCATAAGTAAGATGAGTCTTACTATTGAAAGAGAATAACTTTAGCGAATTAATGATGGGAAATTATAAATTCCCGCATTTAAACTATGCTTGATAAGCCACTGCTCATTCTCAGTAGACATAAACAGCCATCGCTCGATCAACTCAGCCCATTTCACAGGAATTTGCAGCTTTTCCCAGGTGTTGAGTGAAGCTGCTGAAATATTAGAATAGAGTTCTGCATTGGTCATAATATGCTCAATACGCTGAGCCATGGCCTGCGAATTTCCTGCAGGGAAAATCATGGCACTAGTTTTATGAGATAAAACCCCTGAAAACATTGGATGGTCTGAAGCGACGATGGGCGTGTGTGAACACAGTGCCTCATATATTGTTAAAGGAAATCCTTCTGGATATTCATGTCGACTAGGTACGAGAACTAAATCAGCCTCTCTCATGCGCTCAACAATTGTGTCATTGGGAACTAAGCCTAGAAAATCTACGATTTCTTCAATTCCAAGTGTTTTAGCCTGTAGTTTAAAAGCATCAATATGGCCTTTCCCAGCAATTTTGAGTGTTACAGTCAAATGATTCTTTTTCAGAATTGCAATCGTTTCTAATAAGTCACTTACACCTTTTGAGATATTGATAGACCCTACATAGATAAGCTGCCATGGCTTGTGATCAATGGTCAATTTTTTTGGCGGATATTCTCTAGGGCTACGACTATGAGGCCAATCCCATGGAATTAATTTATTAGCATTCACACCTAGTTTACATAGGGCATAGCTTGAATTAACCCCATGATTAGAAACCCACTGGACACAAGACCGATTTAACTGCCACACCATCCGCCAATACCTTAATTTTGATGAGATATTTTGACGCAGAAATGAATCTGCGAACATGACCAGCGTAGGTATTTGGCGTCGAGTTAGCCAACTCAAGACCTGTATTAGAGGTGTCCTAAGTACGACGTGGGTGGGCTGATAGTCATGAATAATTTTTAGTAACTCTTTTTTATGATTTTGAGGATGAAACCCTGTTCCGATTACTCGAAAACCCGGTGTTAGTAGCTCATTATAAGATTCCTGTGATTTACAACATAGACAAGCTGCTTCTTCGAGCTTTTGCCCGATATTAATTAGTGACTGGACTGCGTATCGATGTCCATAATATGTCTCTCCATCGCAAGTAAGCATTCTTTGATAGGCTTCACGATAGTCACCGGCATAGAGTATTACCAATAAGCGCATAGATTAATAAAATATAAATGTAAGCACTATAAAATATAGATAATAATTAGACTAGACTCTGATGCTCAGGTTGTTGTGGTAAACGACGAAGCTTTATAACTCGTCCGGTAGGCTTAGCACAAAGAGCTGCACTGATGTAGAGAGGCCAAAACACATTGGTCTGATGCATAAGACTACTCTCTGTAAAGTTATAAAGTGTGAGCCAGCTTAATAAAACCACAGGCCATAAGTCTTTAGCCGTTCTCGACACAAAAGAACGTGTAATTGCATCCTTAAATACCAGTAGAAAACTACTTACAAAACACAGTAATCCAACAAGGCCTATTTCCAGAGCAAGGTCAATATAACCATTGTGAGCATGAGGAGGGATATATTTATTACCGACTGCAGCTCCGGCTACTTCAGCTAAATGGCTGCCTGGGGCCCAAAAGGCACCTCGGCCAAATCCTAATAAAGGATTATTATTCAGAAGCTCTGGTATAGCTACTCCCCAAATATCTGTACGACCAGTAAGGGTGATATCGCGATCCAAACTGGTTATTAGCATCCCCCAAGAGCTAGCAATAACAATAAAAGCCAGCAGAGAAAGAAGAATCGATATTTCTAGGTATAGCCTTCGCTTATTGCCTTGTTTTTGATACAGACGATAGCTGTAGAGTAAGGCCAGAGAAACCACTGATACAGCCAAACCTGTTTTTGAGGTTGACAGTATTACAAGCCCTAGAGATAGTAACAAGCCACTCCATATCCAAAATTGGTATATCTTTTTAGCCCGAAACTGTTTTTCAGCGACCAGTAAGCAAAATATTATGACACTTAAGGACATATATTTTCCTAAGCTGTTTTTGTGATTATAAACACCTATCCAAGCACCACTAAATTTTCCCCTAGCGATCCCCATAGCCGGAATGGCTATAGCTAGCAATGCACTTAGAAAAGCTGCAATACCCAATGCAACTGCGAGTAAAGATAACTGCTCTCTTAATTTAAATCGTGAAGCAAAATATAGGCCAAAACTACTCATCTGTAGTACTTCACGAACGACTATCTTCGTATAGGCAGGATTTGCAGACCATAAAGCTGATAGGACAGATAGTCCAGTTACTATCCAAACAAGTTTTCCTCGTTTAGCGACAGCCCACGTTGTTTGCCATCTTAAGCAAATAAAAAGTGTAGAGCCAAACCATATAAAATATCTCAGCAAGCTGATAAAGCTTCTTGGGAATATACCTGGTGGCAGACTATTTGTAAAAAAGATGATTCCCAAAACAATAAACGCTCGTTCAAACGTTAAGAGATAGCGGTTGTTCACATCTAATAACTTCCTAAATTGAATGTATGAAACTCACTGTTTAGGCTTTTTAATGAGCACTTGATAAGTCATAAGCTATTAGCTCCACATCCCTTGTTGTAGAGCAAACTGATAAGCCTTGCTGGGATAGATAATCTCATCAATTTGCTCTTTTTCGGTTGCTGTTAACTCTTGACTCCAGCGGTTAACCACTTCTGTGGTATTGCGTGATACTGAGAAATAAGCATTGATGCCTATTTCTCGGTTTCGTAGGCTGTCTTTAGAGGATGTGGACTGCATAATAAATACTTCTGTTTGTTGATGAAAGGGAATATCAAAATGTTGAAAAATCTCTCGTGCAATTTCAAAAGGACGTATGCAGAGATCTTCATAGAAGACCAACATATGTTCTGGATGCTCTTGTATGTAATCGACCATGCGTTCAGCCTCGAGTCGCCAGAGCACCGCATTCTTTTGTACATCGTTATAGGTACTCACTGGCTGTGGCAACTCGTCAGCTAAACTTGGTCGATGATTTTCTATAACTTGTTCAAGATGTTTACATTGTCCGGTTGGCATTAACCCTGCTCGTTGTCCTCGCAGTCTTGAGGCAATCGTGCCGTGAGGACTACGTAATATAAATACACTCCGTAGATGTAAGGGCTGTATAAATCGTTCAATAATCTGCCAATGAACTTCTTTAAATACTAAGGGAGGGGAACCTGTGGGTGTATAAAGCTGTTCACAGACTGCATTGGCTGATGGAATTTTTCGAGCCAAACTCCATGCTAGCTTATGGCCAAGTAGCTTGGTATTTGTCTTTTTAAAGAAGGGGGGCTTATCCAAAAGTGAATGGGCTGGTAATAGGCTGTTATATAGAAGACGCTTTAGCTCTTTATTAGAGATTTTATCGGTTTGACTTGTTTGCCATATTTTTTTTACACGAGGAACACGTAAGTTTTTTCGTAAAGGTTCAAAGCGGTAGGCAATATCAGGATGACTATTGATAATCGATCCTAACCAGGTAGTGCCAGAACGTCCTGGTCCATAAATCGCATACAAGGGTAAATCGTTGTCAGATGTATTATTTTGATCTACAACCATGGGGGCGTACTCAATGTGTGTCACTTTTCAAAACTCTATTAATTGATAAGCCTGAAAATATCGGTAAAGATTCTGAATGGATTTAACAGACTTCCAATAAAATCCAGGCTTGAAGCAACGCCGGTTTTGGGTACAACGATGACATCTCCAGCTTGCACCTGGAAACTATCTG
>CALBPH010000206.1 GCA_937899365.1 uncultured Leptolyngbya sp. | reverse complement strand
CAATGCGTTCCTGTGTTGTTACTCGTCTGACTTGCGAAATCCTTGGGTTTGGTCGTCTAGGGTTTGCCAGGTGACTAACAACACATAGCGATTGTCTTTTTCCATGCACTTTTGTAGCTGATGCCCCCCATAGCCAGCCATGGAGCTAATGATGGTTTGGGCCTGTTGAAAGGCGGCTTCAAAGGCATCTGTTTCTCCGGGTTTAATGTCGAGAATGGCGACTTCTAAAATCATGGGTTTACTCACTAGCAATCACTCACCAATAGAGTAAATCCCATAGAATAGGGTTATCGAATTCAAGTCGGTGAGACAGATTCACCCATGACCACAACACCGTTGCATATTCCTCAATCCGACCCGCCACGGCCACCAAGGGAAATCCTTCCCACGATGTATGACCTGCCGAGCGAAAATCCTGAGGACTCCGGTTTGCCTGACGAATTTCACGATCACCAGCCTGAACTCTTGAGCATTACCCTGAAGCTCGCGGACTACAGCGCTGACAACTTTTTTACAGGTAAAGACCTCAACCTTTACTACAATGTTCGTCACCCTAACTGGTACAAGCGACCAGACTGGTTTTTATCAGTGGGGGTGCCACGCCTATATGACGATAAAGACATGCGTCTGAGCTACGTCGTCTGGCAAGAAGGCGTTAATCCCTTTGTTGTTGTGGAGCTGCTTTCCCCAGGTACGCGTAAGGAAGATTTGGGAGAAGTGCAGCCTGAACCAGGTGCCCCACCTGACAAGTGGACCGTGTATGAAAAGATTCTGCGGGTGCCCTACTACATTGTATTTGACCGCTACACCGATGATTTCCGAGCGTTTAAGCTTAACGCCGGTAGCTATGAACCCCTGTCTCTACCGGATGGACGTCTGTGGCTGCCCGAACTTCAGGTGGGATTGGGAGTATGGCAGGGAAACTACAAACAAGTAGAAAGGCTTTGGTTGCGCTGGTACAACGAAACAGGTAGCTGGCTACCGACTCCGGCTGAGCGAGCTGAGACAGCGGAATCAGAGTTAGCAAACCTCAAAAGCTTGCTACAGGCTAAGGGGATAGATCCAACTCAGCTTTAGGTGGAACGCTACAGCTTGGTGCACAAGCTTCTTTTCCCATGAGTTGGAACTTTGGGGAAAGAAGCTGTCAGCTCCTAGGGCGTAGCCAGTGCTGGTTAGGACTGACTAATGAAAACCACCGCTGTAAATAGGCAAAACGTGACCAGCCCTAAGGCCCAAATCAATTCATAGATTACATAGTTTGAATTGGCTGTATAGCTACTTATCCGTCGACTACGCTCGTTGTCTGGCATTAAAGTCATCGGTTCTATGCTTGGGCGGGTTGCCCATGACGTGAGGGTGGATTTAGCCACTCAGTTTAGGCAGGCATTTTTTGGAAAAATGGCCCATCCCCAAAAACGTTACCCTGGTTATCAAAAGTTGATGATCCCGCCGTATCGGTTAAAAAACTATAGATTTCTCTCAGTTGAAAGCGTTGGTGTCTGACAGTACCTGCACCACGCAACCCATGGGTAGGAAATTCGTCTAGGATGACGGATGTTGTGCTGCCTTGTGTCAATGGTTTTAGACTTGCCTCGCTTTTATCGTGCTGCAAATCCTAGCCGTCCATTGCGACTGGTGCAGGCTGAGGACCGGCAATATTACATTGACTTTTCGTCGGTGCGAGGGGGCGACATTGTGCGAGAGCTGGAGCGCACGATTACTCTGCTGTCACCGGATGAAGCGACCACGCAGCTGTTTACTGGCAACATTGGCTGTGGCAAATCTACGGAACTG
This sequence comes from uncultured Leptolyngbya sp., assembly GCA_937899365.1. Taxonomy (GTDB): domain Bacteria; phylum Cyanobacteriota; class Cyanobacteriia; order Phormidesmidales; family Phormidesmidaceae; genus Leptothoe. The sequence continues at coordinate 980 of CALBPH010000206.1, read as the reverse complement.
CTGCGTCTGAAGGCTCAGCTGGAACAGCAGGGGTTCCATGTGGTGTATTTTGAGTCGGATCGAGATTTGGAAATGGCTGATGTAGACATCAGCGACATTTTGTTGATGATTGCCCATCAGGTGGTGGAGAGTCTAGAGAATGATGGCGTTAAGCTCAGACCGTCAGCCCTGGTAAATCTGTTTCGCAACCTGGCGGAGACGTTGCAGACGCCGATGGAAATTGCCGATGTTAGTTTTTCGGTTGGGATTGCGGCACTGACGGCTCGAGCTAAGGAGAGTCCGGAGATGCGCAGTCGTATGCGCCAATATCTGGAACCGCGTACAAAGACGATTATTGATGCGATTAATGAGGAGCTGTTGGAGGTTGCGATCGCAACACTCCGTTCCCAAGGCAAGAAGGGCCTGGTCGTTATTGTCGATAACCTTGACCGCATTGACCCAGTGGAGCGGGCCTACGGTCGTACCCAGTCCGAATATTTGTTTATTGACCGGGGTGAACAGCTCAAACGCTTGAACTGTCACGTGGTTTATACTATTCCCCTCGCCTTGGTGTTCTCCGACGATTTACCCCGGCTGTCCAACCGCTTTGGCGTGTCGCCCAAAGTGTTGCCCATGGTGCCCGTCACCCAGCGCGATGGCACCACCTCCCAACCGGGGTTAGCCTTACTAAGGCAGATGGTACTCGCCCGCGCTTTTCCAAACCAAAACTATAATGAGCGGATTGATTACATTAACGATGCCTTTGAAACGATTGATGTACTCAATCGCCTGTGTCAGCTCAGCGGCGGCCACATGCGTAATCTCATGCGTCTACTCTATGGCTGCTTACAAAAAGGCGATCCGCCGATCCAATCGAGCATTCTAGAAGCCGTTATTCGAGATGAAAGAGATTCTTTGATGGCCCTGATTGATGAGGGGGAGTGGCAGCTGATGTTTAAGGCGATCAGTACGCCCGATAACCAGGGTAATGAGGCCTATAG
>CALBPH010000205.1 GCA_937899365.1 uncultured Leptolyngbya sp. | reverse complement strand
GTCAAACAAGCGGCGACGGGTTTGCAGGGCAAGGGATAAAGGAAAGGGACGGTTGTGGGTTTTCTGTTGACCTTTTTGTGGCCTTCACGACGCTCTTTGTTCTTCCTTGCTTATCTTAAGCGGGTGTTGGCTCCTCGGCCATGCGTGGGTTCCATCGAGAACGTTGTTCTTCAATATGCATATTCTCGCTATTCTTCTTTAAATGGCGGGGGCTACTTTCAAACGCTAAGGATGATGGCAATGCCTCTGCGCCATACTCAGCCTGAATGAAGTTGCTAACGTCGCCATAGGAAGGTGAAAACCCGTCATCTGGTCCGACCGAATCTACCGCCAAGTATTTTCTGAGGACCTTGGAGAACAAACCGGTGCCATCATCAAAAAATCGCTCAGTTGTCTCGCCATATTGGGCGTAGGGGTAAAAAGAAATGTCTGTTGTTTCCTGAGCTGCGGCCCAGGAGACGTAGGCCCAGTATTCACTGAATGTGCCAAAGTCGTTGGCTGAGCGCATCATCAATAACAACCAGTGATCGGTAGAGCCATAGTAGTCGTTAACCCGCTTGGCAAATGACTTGAGATGCGTCTGTTTAAACCACATGTGGTGGGGAATAAAGGTGCCTGTTTCGTCTGTCAGGGGAGTTACCCCCAAGACTGACTGAATCCAGGTATCCCACTTGCCGACAATGGTTGGATTACCGTAGGCATTGTGCTGTAGCAGGGCAAATGTATGCTCCAGATTGTCTCCCTCACCCCGAAGCACTGGCCAGGTTGCTGCGGGTAACAGATCGCTATCCCAAACCAGATACCATTCGCTTAGATCTGGAATGCCCTCAAAAGCGCCTAGTTTTAATAGCTGCTGATAAAACCAGCCAGGGTTATAAAGAGACTTGCCCAGGATGAGTTCGTTACAGATAGATGTTTTCGTGAGGGCACTACCTGGAAAAAAGACTTCTTCATTGTGAATATGAAGAGGGGCTGTCTGCCAGGTTTTAGCCAGTTCTTTGAGGGAGTCTACTTCACTGGGGAGGGTGATGATGTGGATAGAGCGGGGTTGATAGTGCGTAGTCAGCCCTTCCATGACCGCTCGTGTATTCCAGCGAATGCGGAAGAGAGGAATAACAATATCGAAGGGGGCTTGGGACATGGTGATCAGCGGTGTCTAAGATGGCGTCTAAAGGGAAAAATGCGTCAGCCTCCAAGATTCATGTGCAGAATCTTGGAGGCTGACTGGTTAACTCGGTCGCTTATACGGTAGACAGTAGCTCAGTAGCTCCGTTGGCATGGGCTGTGACAGTTTCCATCAGGCTGTGGCCAACGGTGGAGGGATCTTCTAGACCCACATCGCTGCACAGAGGATCAATTCCCAAGCCTTGGCGGGGGTACTCTTGGCAAATTTCCTGATAGGCACTGATGGCTTCATACAGTTCGTCCTGAGTGAAGATGTTGAGATAGCCACACTTACCAATTTCACCTTTGGGTAAGGGAGCTGCTAGGTTACCACCGCGCTTCTGAACAATTTTTTCCTGGGAAGCCCAGAGGGTCTCCTTGTTCAACATAACATCATGCCAGAGGCTAAGCCCAAACGAGCTAATCAGCTTTAGAACGCGATGGAAGGCGTCGGCAGTAATCCAGTTGTTGCGGTAGCTAATGTAAGCACCAAAGCCCATGCCAATAGCTACGGCGTGACCGTGTAGTAACCCAGCCTCAATCTCGAAACCGGGAGACCAGGTATGACCAAAGGCGTGGGGGCGACATTGGTGAGTTTCATAGAGATTGTCATATTCTGCCTCAACATAGCTTCTCAGAGCTGCACCAAGAATTTTTTGAGAAAGAACACTGATCTCTGAGCCTGGCTCACAATTGAGAGTACCAAAACGGGTTTCAATTAGTGCTGGGCCAGCTTCCTCCATATATTCGAACAGCTCTAAATCCTTAATTACCGCCATCTTGATGATTTCGATAATGCCGTGACGCAACCAGCCTTCCCGTAGTGTCTTGAAGAAGAAACGGTCAGTCAACGACAGAATTGGGGCATGGTAGGCACCAAAGAGGTTCTTGTAGCCGAATCCGTCACAGCAGGTACGCGGAGACGGCCCTGCATCAATGCCTGCCACGATGGACGTAGAAAGCATGACGTAGGGAGTATTCCGATGGTAGAGAGCACAGGCAAGACCACCCGTATCGGCAATAACACCGCCACCAATGATTAAAACGGGTTCATGACGACAGACGCCAAGGTTCTTGAAGTCCCCTAACATTTTCTCGACGGTCCGGATGCCTTTGTCGACTTCCATTGCTCGGTACACTAGCTTGTCTAAGTGGATGCCGTGGTGCCTAAAGTACTTGTCGATTTGCTCACCGTAGTAAGATTCAACATTTTCATCAACAAGACAAACACATCGCCCTAGGGAAACATACATGTCTCGTAGGACAGTTTGCTCAGGATCTAGGCAATTTTCAACAACGCGAATAGACGTGAAGGTCCGTGAAGTCATCACAGCCTCGATGATTTGATCATCACCAGCGCTGACTACGTGGGCTTCGCTCTCACGATAGCTAGACGTTGGGTAGACTGTGTGAGGATTCTCATCTACCAGTCTCTCTGCCAAATCGGTATAGAAACTACCGTCGGCGCTGCGAATGAGACGTTCTAAAAGCTTGCTGGCTCCTAGATTTGACTGATTTACTCGATTGGAAAATGTCTTCCATTCTGCCCCTGCAGATGGGTCGAATGCAGTAATAACCTCAGCTAATAGACCAAAAAATCTACTGATGGAGAAGTTGAGACAACTGCGTAAATTACGGCAGGCCGATAGACCTGCGATCGCATCTGCTTCTGCAAATTCTTTACTCAGTTCTTCAGAGAAGGCAGGACTATTGACCAGTGCAAGAATCAAGCTTCTAAACGATGTGCCACAGCAAATAGCTTCAATAGCATCGTCTAAATTTTGATATGCAAAGGGCTTACTGTCGTATGCCGAAATAAACGCTTTCACAGCCGGGGTGGTTTTTGCCATTGTTGTTCCGAGAAAAATAGCAACCGCAATATAACAAACTTTACGATATCAGACAAAATCACTAAAACTGCAACAAAAACATTTAAAGAAGAAAATTTCTCTTTTAATTCTAGAGTAGTAACTTAGGCTACACTGCTAAGATGATTTGTGAGTTATCAAGATAGGAATAACAGATTTTATTTGACTGTAGAATAAACGTAGTCTTTGGAGGGCAGTACATGTGGCTCTTTCTGGATTGTATATAACCACATCGTTGTGTAGTAAGTCTGTGAGCTAGAAGACTTTTTAGCCAATTGTTAAAGGTTAAAATATGCAGGCTTCTAGACCTTAGACTAAGTGTGTATGGGTACGAATGGTGGTACCTGGATGTGGTAATGAGGTCTGTTCACCAGGTGATGTTCGTATTAGCGACTATTTGTCTGGATTGTTGGTTGCCTTCTGTTGTTGTTAGGAGGGCGGCAGGATGGCCTGCGATGCGCTGGCTGT
>CALBPH010000204.1 GCA_937899365.1 uncultured Leptolyngbya sp. | reverse complement strand
AGTCTGGTATTCACACCGAGTCTTTAAGGTCAGCCCCGTACCCCCAGCGACGTGTGAACAGCATTTGGCCAATTTGGGTCAGGTTCTCAAAACCGTATGGGAACAGGAGACAGTTGATGGTCAACTTACAGAGATTGCTGGCTATATGCAGCAGCTCTATCCCCATAACCTGACGTGGATCGGTCTCTATGAAGCCGACGAGCAGAGTTAAACCACCCAAACGGCTGTCTTGACCAGCGGTAAAAATTTTTTATGGCAAAAGATCAAGCTTCAGCCTGATGACGCTGTTCAGCAGGTTATCGAGCGGGGGGTGCCCGCCGCCGTCTATGACCTACAAGAGTCCCATCGAGCGGGCGAATGGAAAGATATTGCTAAGCGTCTGGAGATACATGACGCCATTGTTTTTCCCATTCAACGACAGCAGGAGTGTCTTGGTATCGTACTTTTAGGCACTGCCCGTCGGGGTGCTTCTTTAAAGTCCGGGGTGCAGAAAAAAACCTTTTCTATTTTGGTTACCACCCTGGCCACCATTCTGCATCGATACCGGCAAGATTATTACCTACAAATAGAAAAGCGCCCCTCCCAGCCATTTTTCCAATTGCTGGCCAAGCTAGAAACCATCCAGGAATTAGAGCCCAGGCTTCAGGAAATTGTTGACGCCACCCATCGATTTGTGGGGGCTAATCGCACCCGGGCCTACTGGTTCGAGCCTCAGCAACGGTTTTTTTGGCACCGTGTGGCTAACGGTAGTCACAATCGTCATGCCTATGCGGCTCAATCACCTGCCCGTTCCCAGCTGTCGGCCAGCGGCTATCAAGAGTTTTATCAAACGCTGTCCTGTGGGGATGTGATTGTCATTGGGGAAGATAGCTACTCCCACACGGAGACGGTGATCGAGCCCTTGAAATTAGCATTTGAAAAGCCCTCCTTAATGGTGGCCCCGATTTTAATGCAGGGGGATTTGCTAGGGTTTTTGCTCGTAGAGGCGACTCAACCGCGCGAGTGGAGCGTGCCAGAAAAACGATATTTGGCGGCGGCGGCTCAGGTGGTCAGCCTGGGGATGCCCATGTCGGCGTTGCAGGAACGGGTGGCTAATTTGGAGGCAAACCATCAGCTGTCCGTGGGGCTGGCCCAAAGTATTCACGGGGACCGCGACTGGCAGTCGGTGATGGCGCAGTGTGCCGAGCAGCTGATTGCAACCCTCGAAATCGATGGTCTCCTGGTCCTGATTCCCGATTTGGAATGTGGCGGATTTGAGGTGGGCTATCAGCACCACAGCACCCGCAGTAAACCGTCCCAAGATACCTGGTGCTCCCTCCACGATATTGATTGGCAGCTGCTGTCTCGCCAAACGGTGCCCATCTGTATCGAAAACTTAGACAACGACCTGAAACTGCGGGCATGGCATCCCCAGTTTTTACAAATGGGGATGCGGTCGGCCATGGCCTATAATCTTTCGCCGGGGCAGGCTCCAGAGGGAGTCCTAGTGGTTACCGATACCGACGGTCGCCGTTGGAACCAAACGGAGCAAGATCTGCTCCAGTCCGTGGGGCGTCAGATCGGGTTGGTGCTGCATCAATGGTCGTTACAACGTCAGGCTCAGCAGCAATCCCAGATGCATGACACGATGCAGTGGGGGCTGCGCAATTTACAGCGCACCTTTGATGTCGGTCAGCTAGAACAGGCGGCTACCCATCACATTAGCCAGCTGCTGCGACTGCCCCTGGTGGCGCTAATCGTTTGGGAAAACGGTCAGAAGGAGGCCCGTCTGGCCTCCTCAGTCATTCGAGAACAACAGTTTGCCGCAAAGGATAATCCGCCCATTCTGGTGGAGGGTGATGCCCTCATTAACTGGGCAATCCAGACCGACGGGGTGATTCAGCTGGAGTATGAAGAATTACCTGATGTAACGCGTCAGTGGTTGCGATGTCCGGGGCATGCTCAGCTACTGGTGGTTGCCCTGAGAACATCCCCAGAGCACACTCTCAATGGCGCTATCGTGCTAGCCGACCATCGGGATCGGCGCTTCTCTGATCAGCAGATGAGTATGTTGGCTGTCCTGGTCCATCAGCTAGCTTGGTGCCGTCGTCATTTAATGCTAACCAGCCGTTTGGGGGAGCACAGAAGCAAGCTAACCGAGCTGAACTGGTACAAGCATCACCACATGGATGATATCCGGCGACAGGTGCGGGAATCGCGACGTCAGCTCAGTAACCTAAAGCAGATACCTGACATTGGTAATCAGCCTTACTTTCATGCCGTGGATAGCCGCTTGGCGGGGATGGAAAAGGAGCTGCTACGGTTGACTAGTCGTGAGCGCTGGGCCATGGCCTCTGACCCTCGCAAAGTCCCCCTGGTTGCCTTGCTAAACCGTTTGATGAAGCGGGTGCAAACCCAGGTGCAAAAAAAGCAGCTTTGGACCCAGGTGCACTCCGATAGTAATTTGGCCTTGCAGGGCGAAATGCAGAAAATAGAGTTTGTCTTGTATGAACTGATCTCAGCTGCGTGCCGACGGTCCCCATCGCGAGGACGGGTGGACATTTGGAGCCGTCCCTTAGACCAGCATTGGATCGAGCTATCGATTACTGATGACGGTGATGTGGAAGACGCCATCATCACGGAACTCAATCAAGGTCATCGCCGCGATCATTTGGCAGAATCGCCTTTGGATCGTCCCCCTGGCTTAAACTTAGCCATCTGTCGTTCGCTAATGGTGCGACTAGGTGGGGAATTTATCTTAGAAAAACTGGATGATAACCGGACCCGCAGCTCGGTCATGTTTCCCATGCATCGCGTTGCCAAGTAGCCCAGGAAATGGTTGTTAAGTCAGCAGCGGGCGTCTACCAATAGCGTTAGTAGGCCCTTAGTCGTTGTTCTGAGCCATCACGCCTGAGGGCATGACTGCCAGAGGTGCGTTTGCTTGGGTAGCAGCAATCGTCTCAAGGTTGTTGGCTTGAAGCAGCGGTGTCTTGAGCACAGAGTCATTGGCCAAGGTGAACAATGGGTTAGACAGGACCCCAGCTAGTGATGTGGCCACGACGGCCAAAACAAGACTCACCTGCATGGGACGCATCCCCGGTAGGTCCCATTGGGGCGCCGGATAATTCTTGACCGAATTGGACATTTCCTGAGGCTCTTTGACCACCATCATCTTCACGACACGAATGTAGTAGTAGATGGAAATGACACTGGTCACTAGACCAATCAGCACCAGGTTGTAGGCGCCAGCCTGCCAGCCTGCCCAAAAGATGTAGAGCTTACCAAAGAAGCCTGCCAGGGGAGGAATCCCACCGAGGGAGAGCAGACAGAGGCAAAGACACAGGGTAATCAGTGGGTCCTTTTGGTAAAGGCCGGCATACTCACTAATTTGGTCGGTACCTGTGCGCAGGGAGAAGAGAATGACACAGGTAAACGCGCCCAGGTTCATAAACAGATAAACCATCAGGTAGAAGAGCATGCTGGCGTAGCCTGCATCGGTGCCAATTACCAGACCGATCATCATAAAGCCCGCCTGACCAATGGAGGAGTAAGCCAGCATCCGTTTCATACTGGTTTGGGCCAGGGCAACCACGTTCCCTAGGACCATGCTCAAGATAGCCAGGGCTGTAAAGACAAAGCGCCATTCACTGGCCACCAGTGGAAATGTCGTCACAAGCAGACGAATCGCTAGGGCAAAGCCCGCTGCCTTGGAACCAACGGATAGAAAGGCGACGACGGGGGTGGGGGACCCTTCGTAGACGTCAGGGGTCCACTGGTGGAAGGGAACAGCCGCCACCTTAAAGGCAATACCGGCAATAACAAACACCAGAGCTATTACCAAACCAATGGAACTTTCGCTGGTGCTGCTGGCCAGGTTGGCTGCGATCGCACTTAGCCGAGTCTCGCCACCTGAGAGACCATAAAGCAGCGAAATACCATACAAAAAGATAGCTGAGCTGGCCGCACCAATTAGCAAATACTTGAGGGCTGCCTCATTGGAGCGAGGATCCCGCTTCATGTAGCCGGTCAGCAAATAAGAGGAAATACTCAGCGTTTCAAGGGATACAAAAACCGTAACCAGCTCATCGGCACCGGACAAAAACATGCCCCCTAAGGTGGCCGTTAGCAAAATCCCTAAAAATTCCGCTAGGGCAGTGCCCGACTGCTCCACGTAGCGAAGGGACATGGGCACGGTGACAGCCGCTGACTAAACGATGATGCCTCGAAAAACCAGGCTGAGGGCATCACTATTAAATTCACCAAAAAATGCAATGGGGTTGTCCGTCTCCCACTGTAGTGTCAGGGCACCCACGGAGGTCAAGCAGCCACCGATGGCGACATAGGGAACCCAACGGGAGGAGGCTCGACCGACAATCAAATCGCCTACCAAAATAATCAGAATCGTCACAATGACGATTACTTCTGGCAAAATTTTACCCGTGTTTAACTGAGCAGCGAGGCTTGCAAAGTCCATTGGTGAAGTGGTGCGGTATTTCCATTTGGAATCTTACCCTAGTATTCTCACTCATCTTGAGCTTCTCCAGGGAAAATTCCTGAATCAGATTAAATTCCCTGGGGCAAAACCCACACAAAACCCACAGATATTGCTCAGCCGTTCTCCGTTTTTCCAATATTTCCAGATTTCCTCTAAAAAATAGTGGCAGGTAGACTGAATTATTTTTCAAGACTGTTTACGTCCCTAGTATCAGGCATCTGAAGCCAGTTTTAGCCCCGTGTGACCCATCAAAAACAGAGGACTTTATCAATTATGAGGTGGACGAAATCCGCCATTTCGATCTATCGATATATAAAGGCGATGGTTGCACGCAGCTTGGCAAAACACAGGGTCGGCTTTCAGCACTCAACGGCTGGCGGCCTCTCTGGTAAATTCTGAGCTAGATGCAATGGTTATGTATAGTTAGCCAATGAAAACCGTCGCCATTGCCGCCCTCTCGGGCATTATTTCTAGGGATAAAGCGATCCAGTCGTTTCGCTAGTTTGGGTTGAGGCATTACCCATGTTTGTACTCCAGACATCGCTAGTTCCGATTAACGTAGTAGTTCGACCATTATTTTCAGTTCAGCTATATGTCCACCCTTGTCATTGTTGAATCACCTACAAAGGCAAAAACAATTCGTAACTATTTGCCCAAAGGCTACCGTGTGGAAGCATCCATGGGCCATGTTCGTGATTTGCCTAAATCGGCTAGTGAAATCCCGGCCAATGTCAAGGGCGAAAAGTGGGCACAGCTGGGGGTAAATGTCGAATCAGAGTGTGAGCCCCTTTACCTGTTTCCTAAGGATTAAATGAAAGTAGTTAAGGCCCTTAAGGTCGCTCTAAAAGACGCGGACGAGCTGGTCCTGGCCACAGATGAAGACCGAGAGGGGGAAAGCATTAGCTGGCACCTGCTGCAGTTGCTAAAGCCCAAGGTGCCCACCAAGCGCATGGTGTTCCACGAAATCACCGAAGACGCCATTCAGGCAGCCCTCAGCAGCTGCCGCGACATTGATGATCAGCTGGTGCGGGCCCAAGAAACCCGGCGTATTCTAGACCGGTTGGTGGGCTACACGCTATCGCCATTGCTGTGGAAGAAGATTGCCTGGGGGCTATCGGCCGGCCGGGTGCAATCGGTGGCCGTGAAGCTGCTGGTGGAGCGAGAGCGCGATCGCAGAGCCTTTAAACAGGGGTCCTATTGGGATCTAAAGGCCACCCTTAGCCAGGCTGACAGCCCCTTTGAAGCCAAGCTAACCAGCCTGGGCGGTACTCGGGTTGCCACCGGTAGCGACTTTGATGAAAATACAGGACAGATCGCCGCTGGTCGCAATGTGGTACTGCTGGATGAAACCCAAGCCCAGTCATTGAAGCAGCGGTTAGAAGCAAGTGTTTGGACCGTATCTAACCTGGAGGAGCGACCCTCGAGTCCAAAGCCAGCGCCCCCCTTTACCACCTCCACCCTGCAGCAGGAATCTAACCGAAAACTGCGCTTATCCGCCCGAGATACCATGCGTACGGCCCAGTCTCTGTATGAGAAGGGGTTTATTACCTACATGCGTACCGACTCGGTTAACCTGTCCCAGCAGGCAATTACCGCAGCACGGTCCTGTGTAGAACAAAAGTACGGTAAGGAGTACCTCAGCCCCAAGCCCCGTCAGTACGCCACCAAGAGTAAGGGAGCCCAGGAGGCCCACGAAGCCATCCGCCCTGCCGGCAGCACCTTCCGCACACCTCAGGAAACTGGGCTTAAGGACCGTGAGCGCAACCTTTACGACCTCATTTGGAAGCGTACGGTCGCCTGTCAGATGGCCAACGCTCGCCAAACCCATATCACCGTCAGCATTGAAGTGGATGATGCCATTTTCAAGGCGACGGGCAAACGGATTGACTTTCCAGGCTTTTTCCGGGCCTACGTTGAGGGCTCGGATGATCCCAATGCGGCCCTTGAGGATCGCGAGGTCACCCTCCCTGCTCTAAAGGTGGGAGATACCCCCAGCTGTACTGAGCTGGAGCCCATTGGCCACGAAACTAAGCCCCCCGCTCGCTACACCGAGGCCACCCTGGTAAAAACCCTAGAAAGGGAGGGGATTGGCCGTCCCAGTACCTATGCGTCAGTCATTGGTACCATTATTGACCGAGGGTATGTGCATCCGCTAAATAACAGCCTGATGCCCACCTTTACCGCGTTTGCCGTTACTGAGCTGTTAGATAAGCATTTCCCCGATTTGGTGGATGTCAAATTTACGGCTCGGATGGAGCGCACCCTGGATGACATCTCGACAGGGGAAGCGGATTGGCTCCCTTACCTGAAAAAGTTTTATTCCGGTGATACGGGCTTGTCGGGGCAGGTGGAAGCTCGAGAAAGTCAGATTGACCCAGCTGAGGCCCGTACGGTTGACCTATCGGACCTGAGCGCCAAGGTCCGGATTGGTAAATACGGTCCCTACATTGAAGCTATTAGTGAGGCAGAGGGGGAAGACTCGGTCCGTGCGTCTATTCCCTTAGATGTCAGCCCGGCGGATCTTAATGATGAGCAGGTGCAGGTGCTGCTCAAGCAGAAAACAGAAGGACCTGAAAAACTGGGTCTGCATCCTGAAACTGGCGAACCAATCTATGCCCTGATTGGCCCCTATGGTCCCTACGTGCGCTTAGGGGATAAGACGGAAGAAAAACCCAAGCCGAAGCAGGTCTCGCTACCCAAGGGCGTTACCCGTGAATCGGTGGATTTAGAGATGGCGGTGGGGCTATTGTCCCTGCCCCGTTTGCTGGGCCTACATCCCGAAACTGAAGCCAAGATTAAAGCCAGTCTGGGGCGTTTTGGCCCCTATGTGGTGCACGATCAAGGTAAAGACGGGAAAGACTATCGGTCCCTCAAAGGGGACGATGACGTGCTGCAAATTACCCTAGAGCGGGCCCTGGAGCTACTGGCTCAGCCTAAGCGCGGACGCGGACGCAAAGCGGCTAAGCCCTTGCGGGAATTGGGTAACTATCCTGACACTGAGGAGCCCATCAATATTTACGATGGTCCCTATGGTCCGTATATCAAATACGAGAAGGTGAATGCGTCGCTGCCAGAGGGCAAAAAAGTCGAAGACATTACCCTTGAAGAAGCGTTAGAAATTATTGCTGCTAAGGCGGCCACTAAGAAAAAGACAACCCGCCGGAAGACAACGACTAAAAAGTCAACCACTAAGAAATCGACTGCTAAAAAGTCAACCACTAAGAAAGCCACCACTAAGAAAGCCAGTACCACCAAGGCCAGTACCACCAAGAAAAGCAGCACCACCGCCGCTGCTAAAAAGTCAACGGCGGCAAAGGGTAAATCCACTACCCAACGAGCTAAAAAGACCACAGCCAGCGATGCTGAGTAA
>CALBPH010000203.1 GCA_937899365.1 uncultured Leptolyngbya sp. | reverse complement strand
AGCGTATTCGCTCGGCTCGATATTGTGTGCTAAAGGCTGTCAACAAAGAGTTGATTGGTATATTGGGAAATTAGCAAGATGATTGTGGCCTGTCGGGAAGTGGCTGGATGGGGACGAGCGAACGAAACTTATTGAAGATGTTTCTCAACGGGTTATTGAAGCGGCAAGTATTTTGCCAGCACGGATTCGTGGGTTTGGGGCTGGATAGACCGGCCGGTGGGTAGGCACTAGGTCCTATTCGAAGAGTTTGGCAAAGTGGTGATGGTGGAGGCTGTGGAAATGTTTTTAACGGCTGTCTGGGAATCGATGATGAGGATTTTGACGGGCTCGCGGTCGGGGACCGAGTAGAGTTGGAGAGCTGCCTCAGGCGTAATTGCAGGGCTTTTACCTATGCCTAAAGACGGTTTTGCTATCGAGCGAGTAGTCGATCAACTACTTGCTCGATAGCAATATATAGGACGTAGCGCTTCTTGTATGGTGCATTATGTCAAGTATGGAATGGATGTCAGACTTTGCCAGTACCCATGGGAGTACCTTTCTTCGACGGCGAATGACTTAGGAACTTTGTCGATTGACGAGTAGCACACCGCAAAATACGATGATGCCTCCTAGTAGGGAAATCAAGCTGGGAACTTCTCGCAACCATACCCACGCGATCATCATTGCTGCGACCGGAATTAAGGATAAATAGCTCCCTGCCTGTGAAGCAGGCATTTTAGACAATACGTAGGACCAGGCGATATAAGCGATCACCCCTGGAAACAGTCCCATATAGACAACGGCTAGGGTTGGACCGACAGGAGAGTGAAGAGTGGTGATTAGAGCACGAGGAGCAAAGAACAAGAGAAAAAGGGTGCCTGCCCAGATGGCGTAAGTTGTAAACTGAATAGCGGTATAGCGCTGCAACAGTGGTTTTTGGATGACTGAGTAGATGCTGATGCAGAGGGTGGCCATAAATACCAACAATGCCCCGATGGAGAACCGTAAGCTGCCCTGACTGGCGAGGGAAATAACAACAACGCCCAGTACACAGAGAACAATGCCACTCCACCCGGAGAGAGTTAGTTATTCTCCATAGAAGAGCCATGCCAACAGGGCGATGATGCCAATTTCTGCCGAGATGATGAAACTAGCCATACCGGCAGAACCGTAAGTTCGCCAGCATTGAGAAAAACGTTGTAGAGGGTAAAGCCCGTTACTCCGCAGAGGCTAATGAGTGGCCAATCCTGTCGTCGTGGGAGCGGCATACGTGTGACTAGGGCATAGACCAGCAAGATGGCTGATGCTACAAGGTAACGTAGAACGGCCACCTCGACTGGGCTGTAGGCGTTTAAAGAAACTCGAATGGCTGGAAAAGCTGATGCCCAGAGCAGGATGGCACCGAAGAGGGCGGCCATGACTAAGGCGCTGGGTCGGTGAGCCGGTGGGCTGCTGTTAACCTGGGACGGTTGTTGACGATGGTAGACCGGTTGTAATAGCACCATGGGGCAAGATATCTCTACAGCCGTAGTTTAGAGGTAATCTACCCGTGTTACTATCGATGGCTTTAATCTCGTTGTCCTAGAATTTTGGCGGTGTTCTCAAATCAGCAACGGGGTTTTGACGTTAATCTAATCAAAGCGATTATGGATAGCTTGGGTTAGGTCATCGAGAGTTGCGACCATGGGAATTTGATATCGCTGACACACTATCTCCACATTGCCCTGACGCCAGAATCCGTCAGGACAGCACACGGTAAGTTTGCCGCTGTTGGCAAAGAGGCCCAGTTCTAATAGCGTAATGGGGGATTGGGTGGAGGGTGCAAAATACATGACGATCATCGTCGCCTGTGTTTGGGCGTCTAGTTCCCATTCCACCTGAGTGCGAAACTGTGGATTGGTGATGCTTTGTTTCCACGTTGGGTCCCACCGATCGCGGCGCGGATTGAGCAATGTCAGATTTGTATTTGTCAGTGACTCTGCTACTTGGGTCTGCCACTCTTCTGCTGTACCCATTTCAATAGAGCCTGCTAGAAAGACTGTGCGGCTAAAGTCAATGTTGGTTAGTGGTGTCGGTGGTTTAATGACATGAACCATACTTAGGAAGTACTCTATTCAGATTTAGGGCGGCGTGGGTGTAATTCAATTGTGTTCTGCAAAATATGCATGTCGTAGCGGCCAAAGAAGTTCTGACCCAATAAACCCTCATTACCTGTTGGGGAGATGCCCACCCTGAGACGCTCGACACGAGCACTGCCTAGGGCAATAGAGTTGACAACGCCGATAGGAGATTCTACGATACGGCCGTCTGCCATGCAAAAACGACCCATTTTTATAGGGGTAATGTTTAACAAACGACCCATGGTCTGGGTGAGGAATGTTTTTGAAGCACCTGTGTCTAGTACCATATCGAATGGGCAACCGTCATTAAAAAGTACCTCTACAACAGGAGTACCACCGCTAAAACTTTTGATCGGAACGCGAATAATATGTTCCTGTTGTTGTTTTAGTGTTCTAAGCTGGGTCTCTACATTATGGATGCTGTGTTGAACTTGTTGATGTGCTGTGAGACTTCCCTGGTTCAGGTATAGCTTTTGTGCTTGTCGATAGTCCGTCAGAGATTCTTCTAGATGCCCCTGGTCTTGGCTGGTTTCGCCTCTAGCTTGATGGTACTCTGCGTTGTTAGGCTGTTTTGCTAGGGCTTGTGAGAAATCTTGAAATGCCTGCTCCAAGTTGTTGATATCTTGGAAAGCTCGACCGCGCAAATAGTAAACAGGTGCTGGATTGACGGCTTTGTTTTCGAGGAGGGTGGAAAAATCTGAGTTCGCATTCTCTATTAGTCCCAACTGTAGATATCCGGCTCTTC
>CALBPH010000202.1 GCA_937899365.1 uncultured Leptolyngbya sp. | reverse complement strand
GCAACCCCAACGGTTCTCTTAACAACATTGCCGGCATTTGCAACAAAGCAGGCAATGTTCTCGGCATGATGCCACACCCAGAAAGAGCTGCCGACTCTAGGCTAGGCGGCACGAATGGATTAGCAGTATTTGAGTCGGTTTTAGAAACAGCATTGAGTGCTGTTTAATCCGCACATGTTGCTTCTCAGCATCAAGCGGCGGGCGGTCAATAGATTTTCGCGTCATGGTTGGGATTGTTTTATCTTAAAGACAACCAAGAACTGATCTTACTATCTGTCTTTGTCGATGCCAGTCTTTTGAATCGTCACCACTATTTTTAATCCAGTGTGGATGTAAAAGCTGAAGTGATATCATCAGTTTCGGCCATTAAGTGCCCATACGGTTATCGAGGCAGTCCATTGGCAATTGTAAACTGCCGATCTGTGTAGCAATAGTCATTGCCAGCCATGCGGCCAATGGGAGCAAGCTTTTGAGTATTAACGCGATAGTTCTCATCTATTAGGTCATCGCGGACAAACCAATGGATGACTTCACCAATTACTAAATTAAACGTCCCAATTGGCACAATCTGCATGGTACGGCATTCAAATGCAACGGGGGACTCTGCTACTCGTGGCGCTTTTACAACCTGACTAGAGACTGTTGTTAGATCAATGTGGTCAAACTCAGACTCACCATAGGGCAGAGGTTCTGATGCTTCAGCAACCTGGCGAATATAAGACTCAACTGCCAGGTTGATCACATACTCTCCTGTACCACCTTCAGAAACAGGACGCACATTGCGCAGCGTGTCTTTTTCGGAGCCATCTGGTTTTGGGGCAACGCTAAAGGCTAGGGCCAGAGGCTTATGACCCACCGCATTAAAGTAAGAAAAGGGCGCTAAATTTGTCTTTCCAGTGGGAGAGATGCTGGAAACAAACGCAATAGGACGCGGGACTACGGTTCCAATTAAAAGCTTGTAACGAAGCGATGGGTCTAGCGATTCAGGAGTGATTTCCATAGGCAAGTCCTGAGCAGTGGTTCAGTACAGACTCTAAATTAAGTCAAATACAATCCAAGAAATCATAAAAGAATCAAAATGACTGTGGCCATTTCAGAGCTCGATGGGCTCTTATCCACTCAAAGTGTCTGACTAGCAAACGCTACAATTTTTTCAGCATGGTCAATCTGTTCAGCTGCCTGCTCATTCGTGAGTGCATTTAATTGACCATAATCGCCCGTTGTTCGTAATGCCTGTGCTTCGATGAGGTAGCGATGAAATTCAACTGGAACTCGTTGAGTCTTGGCAAATTCACGTCCAAAGGCAGAAATCACAGCTGAATGCTTTGAAAAAGCTAGGCCTTCCCCTTCTAAAAAGGCTTGGGCAATGTAAAACATGCTGTAGTAAGCACGAGATGTTGCATAGTCTGCAAAATCCTGGCTTAGCAAGAGTTTTGCAGCGTCTAAACTTTGCTGTGCTTTTAAGAGAAGTTCCTGCTGCTCATCGGTCATAATAAAATACCTTCTCTACGAATATTACGCAGGAGAGGGCCATTACGAGTTTTGTAATGGTTTTCATCCATGAACAGACAGCTAATTACTACATCATGATGTAGTGAAAGATCGGCAATAATTTTGCTAGTGTGCTTAATTTCTGTACCAGCATCAACAGGTGATTTCAAGATGACTAATACATCAATATCTGAACCAGGAATTGCTTCACCACGAGCCTGAGAACCAAAAAGTGTGAGCTGTAAGAGTCGATTCTGATAAAAATCAATTAACTCTTCTTTGAGGCTAGAGAGAATAGGCTGAATATCAGGCTCTATAGTTTTTTTACCTTCCATGGTGAGGAGTCTAGCAACTGATAAGGCTTTTCTCTAAGGGTATGACATGACCTGGATTATTTGCGAATCACATTAACCAAAGGCAGAAACTGCTTGGTTAATTCTTGCTGGGCGCTGAGTAATGTGGGAAATGGTCGACTGCCATAATCGACACCAATTTTTAATGGGAAAATATTTTCATCTTCTAACGGAGTCCACACAGCACCCGCAGCCTGGGTAATGGCCCAAACGGCGGCGATGTCCCAAATTTTGGGTGTTGCTTCTACGGCGCCAAGGCTGATACCCGCACCTACCGTTAGCAGATTGTAGGTGGCCACCCCCAGCATCCGGATTTTGCAGGGAAAGGGTTTGTGCAATACCTTGAGACTACGGGCACAAAGGCTAAAGAACTGGCTGCCTGCTGCCGGGTCTGACGATGTATGAATTGATTCCCCATCTAGAAAGGCACCGCTGGGTCCGTCTAGACCAGAGTTGCCCATGTAAAAGCCATGGAATCGCTGGTCTAGGGTGGGAATGTACACATGGCCAAAGACGGGGGTGCCTTTGTAAAGTAGGCCCAAGGAAATCCCCCACAGCGGCACCCCACGAGTAAAGTTTGTGGTGCCGTCGATGGGGTCAATAATCCAGCAAAAATCTTGGGGTGGGAAGATGTGGCTGTCTTCTTCGCTGAGGACGCCATGGTCGGGCAGCTCCTTTTGCAATCGTCGCCGTAGCTCGCCATCGGCCCATTTATCCGACTGGGTGACGAGACTACCGTCGGCTTTTTCCTCGGCGGTGGCATTGCCAAAGTCTTTGAGCAGCTGGGCTCCGATGACGGTGGTTGCCGTTTCAGCGACGGTGAGGATGTGTTGCCAGTCTGGTTTCATGGGGTTAGTCCATATCGCTTTCTAGGGCGGTTGCGATCGCATTCTTCGCAGTCGTCTGAAACTCACGAATATTCACACGACTCACAATGGCAACCGCAATCAGCATACCAACAGCCTGGGTGCCAAACACGAGTCCATAGGCAGGCAGCAGCTGCTCATCTGGCACCGGGCCAACCACAAAGGATTCCACAACGCCCTTACCCAGGGACAGCAAACTCCCCCCCAGTACGGTAGCTGTCCCTCGAGCAATGGCCTGGGCTAACCCCCACGCACCAATAAACGTGCCCGCCACTTCTGCCACCGTCAGGTCCAACAACAACAAAATTGACCCCGTAGTTAACACACCTGAGGCTAGGCCAAACAGCCCAACGCCCAGCATCAGCTGCCGAGGGTCTCCCGTTGTGCCAAACACAATCAGCAATATCAAACAGAAGGACGCCCACAGACAGCCAAATTTAATGGTGCGCTTTTTACCGAGTCTAGGAGCTAAGAAAAAGCCGGTGGCAACAATGCCAAACAAAGTACCCATGCCAAAGTAAGCGTTAAGCTGGGTAGTCTCGGCAATGGCCATGCCAAAAATCTGACCGCCGTAAGGTTCTAGGACTGCATCCTGCATAAACAGACTGAGGCTGAGCACCAGCAAAAAGATAAAAAACAATCCGGTCTGGCGGCTGGCAGTCAGCACTTTGATGGCAGTGCCAAAGGTAATTTGATCATCCCGCTGACGGCTGCGCTGCTGCAATCGCGAATATTTTTTCTCAATGCCAAAGGTGCTGAGAATGGCTAAGCCACACACAATGGACGGCGCAATGATAAATAGCCGATTGATGGAGCTGCGCAGCTCGTCCAGGGTGGGGGTATCGCCCAAGGATTTGAGCACAATGGTGGTGATGATCACACCGGAGACAATCCCCACCATCAGCATGCCCCAACCAATGCCCACCAGTTTTGACTGGGTTTCATCGTCCGATACATCCACCAACAGAGCGGTGAATGGTGTCGAGGTGGATGATAGGGCCAGCCCGTAAAGGGCAAACTCAAAGGCCAACAGTCCGACCCAGGGGGATAGGCCACTGCTCCAGCCAGAGGCTTCGACACGACTGCCAATCTGCCAGACAATTTGGACGGCGATAAATGCGGTAACCGCCATGGAGACAATGCCGAGCCAAATGTAACCGCTGCGGTGATAGCCAAACAGGGGTTTAGAGTCTGACATCTGGCCAATCCAGATTCGGGCCGGGGCCATAAATTGGTGAACTGCGATCGCACCCGCTGCAACCAGGGCCGGTACCCTCAGTTCATCAATCATTACCCGATTGAGCACCCCCAGGGTGAGCAAGGACATAATGCCAAGGCCCATATTAAAAACGCCGAGGCGCAGCATCGTAAATAGGCCGATTTTAGGGATGGCCTGGTCTGGGGCCACGTAGCCATCGGTCAGATCTGGACTGCTCATAGCCGCTGAATCACGAAGAGGATTTACTAACTTGCATTACCCAGCTTAAACGCCAACAGCCATCAACGGACCAGCAGCAGTCAGGCCATAAAAAAAGCGGCAGGATAAACCTGCCGCCATAAGCCAAACTAGGAGAATTAGAGGAGAGTCACAGGAAACTAAACAGCGCGGGCACAATTAGGTATTCCCAACTAATTGCACACTGACCGTTAGTTCGCCTATTAGCCAGCGGGTGTTTCGGCAACGTTTACCTTCACCACCTGATTACGAACCTCGGCAGCTTTGGGGACATGCACCGTTAGAATGCCGTTGTTATAATCAGCGCGTACCTGCTCATGGTCAACCGCTAGAGGTAGATTGACCACACGGTGAAAGTCACCATAGCGCCGCTCACGACGGAGGACAGTTTTGTCTTCACCATATTCAGCAGCAGCTCTCTCACCAGAGAGGGTAATGCTCTTACGGCTCGCTTCAATGTTGATATCATCAGCATTAAGACCGGGTAGAACCACCTCTAGGACATAGTTATCACCCGCATCAATCAGATCTACCGCGGGCATCCAGGTTGTTGTGGTTGGCGTGAGATCTTCAAAAATTGTGTCAAGCTGTTGTTTGATAGTTTCAATTTCCTGAAAGGGTTGCCAGTAGCGTACGATCATGGGTTGTTTCCTCAGTTCGCGATTGTGTTGAACAAGCAAACAAGAGAGGGTTGTCTATCGTTGAGGTCTCTCTCTTTGCCTTACATCCACCATGATGCCGTAGAGAATCATGTCCACCCAGGGGAGAGAACCCTACCCAAAATTAGGGCTTGCCGAAGAGATCCTTCGCCATAGACGGTGACGGGTGAAGAGAACCCACCTAGTTAGATCGGTTGATCGTATGGGGCGATATGGTTGAGGGTAGGCATCGGTGAGATATGCCATAGGACAGTATCTCGCAGATAAAATCATACCGAGGATCAGCAACGCCCCCAAAACTATGGTGAAAACAGTATTGATTACAGGCGCATCCGGCGGTATTGGCTACGAACTGGCCAAGGTATTTGCCCGCAATGCCTATGATCTAATTTTGGTCGCCCGTAGCACCGATAAGCTGCAGCACGTTCAAACTGAGTTAACCCAGACTCACCCTATCCAGGTACGAGTCATTAGCCAGGATTTGAGTCAACCCGAATCGCCGCTGGCGCTATTTGAAAACGTTCAGCAGCAAGGGCTGACGGTGGATGTATTGGTCAATAATGCCGGATTTGGCGACTACGGCCCCTTTGCTAAGTGCGACTGGGTCAGACACAACTCCATGCTGCAGCTCAATATGGTCACCCTGACACACCTAACCCGACTGATATTGCCCCCCATGCAACAGCGGGGCTATGGAAAAATTCTCAATGTGGCCTCCACCGCCGCGTTTCAGCCTGGCCCCTTTATGGCAGCCTACTACGCTAGTAAATCCTATGTGATGTCGTTTACAGAAGCCCTGGCCCACGAAGTGAAGGACACGGGGATTACGGCAACGGTCTTGTGCCCTGGCCCTACCCGAGGAACCGACTTTCAGGCTCGCGCCAGGTTAGGGGATGTGGACTTTTTTAAGAAATTAAAGCTGCCTGAAGCAGCCGCTGTGGCCCAGTTTGGGTATGACGCCCTGGAGCGTAACCAGGTGGTGGCGGTCCACGGCCTCTTTAATCGGCTGCTGGTCTTTACCAATCGCATAACCCCTCGCCGGGCGGTGACGAATGCCGTAGGGCAGCTACAGGCTCCGCAGCAAGACTGACGCCTGCACGCGACTCACAGCATAGAGGTTAGAGCCCCACGCTAGGGGCGAGCGTTTTTGTCGATGGTAAAGGAAATTGAAGGCTCGGCTGGCGGACTTGCTTGGGTAGAGGCGTGGGGGGCTGACACCATGTCTGGAGAATCTGACTTTTCTGGCTTTTGTTGTGACGCGTCTGACGCGCTGACATTAGATGTAGATGCCGTCGATTGTAAGTTGGCTGTAAGGGTTGAGGACTTGACTGGGGTGCTTGCGATCGCAAGTCCAAGTCCACCGACAAGAGACAGTGGTAGCGAAAACTCAGCCAGCCAGTGCAGCCCGCTCACCCAATTAAACAGGGCGATCCCTCCATATAAGCCCAAAAAACACATCGCCCAAAATCGCATAGGCTCACACCCAATCTTAATAAAGGCACACGCCACGGCTAACAGAGCAATACCTAATAACTAGCCAACACAATTACACCACCTCCCACCTCCCATCAACCACTCAGAGCCAGATAAATTTTCCATTCCATCAATTTTCTATTATCTGGCGGCTAGAGGATAGCAATAGCGCTAGAGTGAGGTAGGTGGTAACACCCCCTGGACAACTAATGACAAATACCTAATAAAAACATCGTGGACGCTGCATTCAAAGGAATCATTCGGCTATCAAAGCGGGAAATTGAACAAATGCGTAATGCCTGTCAGCTGGCGGCGCGTTTATTAGACCACCTAGAGCCCATGGTTCAACCCGGTGTTAGTACCCTAGAGTTAAACGACGAAGCTGAGCGCTGGACCCAATCCCACGGGGCTAAGAGCGCGCCCCTGGGCTATCCAGGTGGGGAAGGCGTCGATCCATTTCCAAAGTCGATTTGCACTAGCGTCAATGAAGTGGTGTGTCACGGCATTCCCGATGCGAAGCAGATTTTACAAGATGGCGACATCATCAACATTGATGTCACCCCCATTTTGAATGGCTACCACGGTGACACGTCACGTACATTCTTAGTGGGTGACGTGTCACCCCAGGCACGGCGGCTGGTGGAAGTGACCCAAGAAAGCATGTACCGAGGCATTCAAGCCGTCAAACCCGGTGCCCGCATTGGCGATATTGGTGCCGCTATCCAAACCTATGCCGAAGCAGAAGGGTTCTCTGTCGTACGTGATTTTGTTGGGCATGGCGTCCACCGTATCTTTCACACCGAACCCCAGATCCCCCATTACGGAACAGCCGGCAAAGGTAAAAAGTTTGCCCCTGGCATGGTGTTTACCATCGAACCCATGATCAATGTTGGCACCCATGAAGTAGAGCTGCTGGCTGACGGCTGGACCGCTATTACCAAAGACCGCGCCCTAACCGCTCAGTTCGAGCACACCGTAGTCGTCACCAAAGAGGGTGTTGATATTTTGACCAAGGCCCCTGTAGCAGCAACCGTTTAAACCGATTGCTTTATAGACCACACGCTCAAACTAATGCATAGAGTTCCATATCTATTTCTGGTGCTAACGATGGTGGCCTGTACGGCAGCTCCAGAAGTGGTTGATACAACGCCCATATCTGCACCCGTTCGCGATACGGTTACCGAGCCTGTGGTTGATTCTATTTCGACAAATCCTACCGACGCGGCGGGTGTCCCCGTAGCCGACCTGGTCTCGGTGGCGGTAACCGGTGAAGCTGGCAACTATACCTTTGCCGTTACCATCAGCAGTGCTGACACCGGCTGTGAGCAGTATGCCGACTGGTGGGAAGTGGTTGATTCCCAAACGGGAAAGCTACTTTATCGCCGCATTTTGGCCCATAGCCATGTCAATGAGCAACCGTTTACCCGTAGCGGTGGTCCTGTGCCTATTCAACCTGGGCAACCCATAGTCATCAGGGCACACATGGGTGGTATTCAGAGTCACTATGGGGGGCAGGTTCTCAGTGGCTCTGTTGATGGCGGCTTTAAACCCGTCGCAGATTCTCTGCCCAGCTTAGAGACTGTTGAACCGCTGCCAACAGGATGCGCTTTTTGAGCAAGTATTAACAGAACAATAACCTGTTGACGTTGGTTGTTTCATACCAATTTTAATTGTGTATTTTTTGCTTTAAATTCTCTGTCAATGGCCAGATTTTCTTATTTATCTAACGTTAAGCTCTATCTTGTCTGATTTTCACCATAGGTAGGAGACTTTTCAATCCGACAAGAATACTGTAGCCTACTTGATAACAATAGGTTTTGCTAGGCTTGTAGTAGCTGCATACGGCAGTAACATTTTGGGCTGAGCAACACGCTATGCCAGCCGATTGAGTTGGTGTAATGACCACTGCTGCTAAAAATTTGAGCGTTGCTGCTCTTCAAAATGATTTTATCTGCAAAATAAGGATATATGGTATCTCTAGCAGATTGGTGCAGTCCCTCAATCAGCAGCGGCAGAATTTTTTGAAGACATTGGGTCTACAAAGCTTGGCTACGATGACAGTCTCTTGGCCACACAGCTAATGACAATGCTTCAGAATCGAGTTGCTCTCATTACAGCAGGAGACTGTCGAGTAGGTCGCCGTGTGGCGAGCCTGCTAGCACAGTATGGCGCTAACGTGGTGCTGTGCGGTGTGGACCGCGCCAGGGGCAGTGATACGGTCAGTCGCTTAGAACAAAAAGGAATCAAGGCAAGATTTTGTCTTGTTGATGCGACGGTCCCCCACGATGTAGAAGCCGCCATTAAGGACGCAGTTGCCACGTTTGGCCGCATTGATATTCTGTGCAACAACGCAAGTTTTGGTCTTTTGGGCAATACGTCGACCGTACTAGATCTGACAACCGAATCATGGGAGCGGATTGTCGAGGTGAGTCTGCAGGGAGCATTTCTATTTAGTCAGTATGCATTGCCATTTTTAAGGCGCTCCCCAAAAAGCTCAATTATTAATATCGTGCCGTACCCCTTTAAGGGAATGCACATAGTCGAAGGCACAAGCCGCGGTTGGATGATGGCAATGACCCGCGATATCGCTGAAGGAGCCATAAAATCTGGCGTGCGGGTAAATCTGATTTGGCCCCATATGACCGTTAGCGGAGCCACCCTATCGGTTTACCAAACTGCTCTGGCAAATAGGGTGTTTCGCATGTCTCGTCGCGATAAAAACGCCGCTCGAGCCATAGCTCGAGCGGCGTTATATCTGGCCTGCGATCAGTCGGTGGACATAACCGGAGCCATGGTGGTGGTAGATGCTGACTATCCTCAATGGGCATAGAAAATTGAGGCGTTCCATTTGTAGAGACGTTCCATGGAACGTCTCTACACGGCGGATC
>CALBPH010000201.1 GCA_937899365.1 uncultured Leptolyngbya sp. | reverse complement strand
GGTGGCTCCTTCACCATCGCGGGCAATGCTTTTGGCTAGGAAAATGCAGAGCTCGGTCAACATGGCTTCTAAACGCTCAGCATCAGGCCCCGGTGTGGTGATGGCGGGGGTGCGAGATTGACCATTGGCCAGCGCAATGACCGTATCGTTGGTGCTGGTGTCACCATCGACGGTGATCTGATTAAAGCTTTGATCAACGGCGCGGGTGAGCATGGCCTGCCACAGCCCCGGTGATACCGTCGCATCACAGGTAATAAAGGAAAGCATGGTGGCCATATTGGGGTGGATCATGCCTGATCCTTTGGCAATGCCGCCAATCCGAACGGGCCGACCGCCGATGGTGGTTTCTAGGGCATAGGTCTTGGGTACTAGGTCAGTGGTGACAATAGCCTGGGCTACGGCATCTCCTCCCTGGTGGGATAGCTGTGTGGTCAGCTGCGGGACATGGGCCAACAGGGGGTCCATTTTGATGCGCTGGCCAATGACACCGGTAGAGGCGATCAGGATCTGATCGGGGGTGGTACCAATAGCAGTGGCAGCAGCGGTGGCCATCGTCACGGCGTCTTCCCAGCCCTGCTGACCGGTACAGGCATTGGCCTGTCCCGAATTGCAGAGAATAGCGCGGGCTGAAGGGTGGCCCTCAAGCTGTTGCTGGCAGTAGTCTATACAGGCTGCCCTTACCTGGGATTGGGTATAGACTGCGGCTGCGATCGCATCATTCTCCGACACAATTAAGGCCAAATCTGGCGCGCCCGAAGCCTTGAGCCCAGCTTTGATACCAGCACCGGTAAAGCCCTTAGGAGCCGTTACCCCGCCCGTAATTACTTGCCACTGATCCTGCCGCTGATTATCCTGTCCCATCATCCTGTCCCTAACGAGTCTGACAAGTAGTCTGATTGGGCGACTTACCCCATGTAAACCCTGAGATTATCTCAGATTTTGCTATTGCTGATTTAGAGGATAAACCGCCCCGTCATCATGCTACAGACCCATATGTTTCCATATGTCTACAGATGAAATCACTATTGAAATCTCTGAAGGGGGCAGCCGTGCCTAGACTTTTATAGCGTTGGCCACAACTATTTAACCGTCCGATGGCTCCTCGACCAGCAAATCTCCCAGCACATTGGCATAAGTATCCACGGCTGTATTCAGAGCCTGACCCTGGGCTTCGAGCAATGCCAACATCGATGCAGGGCCATGGGTTGTCAGCACACAAAAGTGATCAATAACAAATTTTAGGGTACGGCCCAGCTGAATCTCTTCTCCGGCTAGTGGCGGTAGCGCCTGAGGACGCATCTGAATCTGCGCACCGCCCCGAGACTGGTCACGCACCCACCAGGAAAGAAACTCTAACGTTAGCCAACCGGCACGGTCATAGGACAAAATAACATCCGTGTTGGCCCAAGCTTCATCGGGCAAGCCCCCTTGGGTACGACGCAGCAGCGCATGGGGCAAATCCCCCAGTTTTCCCGAGAGTCCGTAGTCTGACAAAGAGATTTTATCTAACGGTTTTAGCCCCGTATTCACCTCCACCACCCCGCGCAAACGATAGAGTGCCCGGTGGAATTTTTTTACCTGGCAGGGATAATCATCAGCCATAAAACTCTCTCTTTTACGTTCTCTCCATCATCCTAGAGAACCCATCGGCTATCCCATCATTTGGGCAACAAAATTAGTGTAGACTTCTCCCTTAAGAAATTCAGGTCGTTCTAACACTTTTTGGTGAAACCCAATGGTAGTAGGCAGACCAGTAATAGCACATTCTCTCAGAGCCCGCTTCATCCGCTGAATCGCCGTATGCCGATCGGGTCCCCAGACAATTAATTTACCAATGAGAGAATCGTAGTAGGGAGGAATGTCATAATCGGTATAAACATGGGAATCCATTCTCACCCCCAGCCCCCCAGGTGCTAAATAGCCATTAATGCGGCCAGGGTTGGGGCGAAAATTATGGTCAGGGTCTTCAGCATTAATGCGACATTCAATAGAATGCCCCTTGAGGACAATATCATCCTGGGTAAAGGAGAGACGCTCTCCTTGGGCCACTCGAATTTGCTCACCAATCAGATCAACGCCAGTTACCATTTCAGTCACCGGAAACTCCACCTGGAAACGGGTATTCATCTCCAATAAGTAGAAATTGCAGTGGC
The DNA here is from genome assembly GCA_937899365.1 of uncultured Leptolyngbya sp. Taxonomy (GTDB): domain Bacteria; phylum Cyanobacteriota; class Cyanobacteriia; order Phormidesmidales; family Phormidesmidaceae; genus Leptothoe. The sequence continues at coordinate 441 of CALBPH010000201.1, read as the reverse complement.
TATCGACCAAACATTCTACGGTGCCTGCCCCTACATAATTAATCGCCTTAGCCGCCCGCACGGCTGCATCACCCATTTTTTGCCGCAGAGTCGGATCAAGGGCTGGACTGGGGGCTTCTTCAAGCAATTTTTGATGGCGACGCTGAATTGAACAATCCCGCTCCCCCAGATGAACCACATTGCCGTAGCTGTCGGCCAAAATCTGAAATTCGATGTGGCGGGGGTTTTCCACAAACTTTTCTAGATAAATGCCCCCGTTACCAAAGGCCGCTTCGGCCTCTCCCTGGGCCGAGAGAAACAACTTAGTCATGTCCCCCGCTTCGCGCACCAGACGCATACCCCGCCCCCCGCCCCCCGCCGAGGCCATAACCCAAACCCGGAAGCCCAACACCGCAGCCCAAGCACAGGGCAGCACTGGGGAAACAAGCAAGCCCAGGCGTG
>CALBPH010000200.1 GCA_937899365.1 uncultured Leptolyngbya sp. | reverse complement strand
ATGATTTTGTCTGCAAGATACTGTCAAATAGCATGTCTAACCGATCGGTTCATCCGCTAAATCAGCAGCGGCGTTTAGACAGACCTTAGGCCAGGTTCAGAGCCAATCGGCATGTGCAAGATGGGGGGATTGCCCGGATGTAACGCTAATCTATCCCCTCAAAAAGCTGATCTTCAATCTGAGGTTGTAGCCGCTCAAACTCTTCAGGAGAGAGCAGGGCCACGGTGTCAGCATCAGTCCGATAGGCGAAAAATAATAGGGGTTCTAGCGGGGTGCAGGCAACATACCGCTGTTCGCTGTGGTAAAACTGCGCCAGCATTTGAAAGTTATCTGTTGCTCCATCGTCATCTACCTCTAATGCAAAGCAACTGTCGTCGTCGGCATCCGGGATATCACCTACGGCTGTAAGAGTATAAGCACTGCGGTGTAAGGTCAAGTCTAATTCTTCGAATACTGCGCGGGCTCTGTGAAATAACTTATCTTTTTCCTCTTCTTCGATGTCCGCTAAGGTAGCATCGTCGTCTTGCCAGCTAAAGATTTCGATAGGGGCTGAGACGGGGAGTAGCAGCAGATATTCCAGTCCCGAATCGCTGAGGGTAATGGCTTTTTCGATATAGCATGCCAGGGTATGACCACCGTCATCGGCCAGGGTTACTATCGATTGGCCTGCTTGGAATTCAGGGGACTGATCGGAGTTTTGGTTTTGGTTTAGATTCGGCATTCGTTGTATGTCACGGGACAAAGACCCGCTAGGAAGTGAGGGCGATGCAGGCCCTGCAAAAAAGGTCAAAGCTAAAAAAGCTACGGTTGGCTATTACGCGATCGATCTAACCACTGTTGCAAAATGATAGCAGCCGCCCGTCGGTCAATGAGTCCCTTCTCTTTGGCGATGGGGCGACGCTCAGCCTGAAGCTGCTGCTCGGCTTCCACCGATGTCAGTCGTTCGTCCATGTAGGTGACTGGCAGATCGAGGACCTTGGCCAATCGTTTGGTGAACTTTTGCACCCGACGTGCCTGGTTCCCCACTGTCCCATCCATGGTGTAGGGCAACCCCACCACTAGCAGGGTGGCTTCTCGCTGGCGAACAATTTTGCTTAGTTGCTCGGTGACGTAAACAAAGGACTTATTGTCGATGGTGGTGAGGCCCGTAGCGAGTAGGCCGGTGCGATCGCATCCTGCCACGCCAATGCGCTTGCTACCAATATCTAACCCCAGGGCAGAAATCATACCGAGCTGTGCTACCCCGCTGTGCCACCGGAGGAATCATCCCCAGCCGGATGTCTTAATCCAGGGTTAGTGGCGTCCCAAAAAAAACGGCTAGGAATCGCTTTGCCAGAGGGCTGTAGCCCTTGTAAAACATCCTGTAATCCCTCAATGGAGACCGCCTTGCTTTCACGCACTTTGTGCCAGACGGAGCGGGACATCATCACGGTGTGTTCCACTTCGGTGGCATCAATTTCCCGCAGATAGCTTTCTCGCTCTGGCTGATAGTCTAGGGAAGCCAGCTGTAGCGCCTGATTGGACGAGCCGCTGAGGACCTGGGCCATCTGGGCCATGAGCTCTGGGTATAGCCAGGTGTAGGCCGGATGCACCGTCAGCTTTGCCCGGTTGGGTTGGTCAGCCGTCTGGGCCAGACGCAGGCTGAAATAGCCAATGGCCGCCTTGCGCTGGGGCTCAAACACATAGGCTGAGACTGACTCTGACTGTCCTAACCAGCGACGGACCTGGGAGCGCACCTCAGCAACGGGGCGACTGCGAAAATCTTGAATCTGGTGGTCAAATACCTGACGCAGCTGCGGTGGCATGGAGGCTGTTTCTAAGTGATAGATCAGCTGGGCGTCGGCATTACTGACCGGTAATAGATTGGGTAAATCTGGCTCATTTTCCGCCAGGTTTGTAATCTGCTCGGCATCAATGGACCAGTAGGTGACATAGGCCAGGGGCTGAAATCCATTTTGGCGATACAGGGCCAAACCAAACTTGTCGTGGATGCTGGTTTCGCTGATCCACGTGTGGGCTTCGACAATGTTTTCAAAACAGTGGCGCAGCAGCAGGCTACCCAAATCTAAATTGATGGGCAGATTTTGATCGGCTACGGCATTGACCATGACCCGGTCCACCCGCCAGGTACTCCGGGTGGAATTAAAGGGAGAAACCTGAATAATGCCGTGGGTGGCGTGCTTGCGCCCGGCTGCAAAGGTAATGTCCTTGGGTTGAAGCGGATTGGCTAACCGGGACAGTCGCTGTAGAGACGATTGCCCAAACAGACGCCCCGTCTCTGGCAAGGGTTGATGCTTTGTAAATGCACCACAGGTAACCACCTCTGAGCCCACCTCGGGCATCAGCTTCTCTGAATCGCGAAAATGTACGGGACGAACTGCAATGGGTTCAGAAGGGTTAGCGGGTGTCATAGGACCGAAAAATGTACAAATCCCTAGGATTTTGGATGAATCAGGACCACGGGGGTCTGTTCATCGGCATTGCCAGCCGGATTATCAAGGAGAGCACTTGTTACTAAGTTTACGTCAGTGCCCGGTGTCGCTGCCAATATCTTAACCGCTTTCAAATCATTGACGTCGACAATGGCCGCTTTCAGACCCGTTGCGTCGTAGATATCTTGGACAATTTTTTCGGGGTTTTGAGGCCCCAACACGATGAACTGATCATAGGGGGGCAGTGTGCCGGTGACATCGTCAATCAGACGGGCCTGATCGCCCGCCAGCACATAGAACATGCCGGGACGCCCTAGGAATTTTTTTGCGATCGCACCCACCACAAAGGCATAGACCACCCGCACCGGACCCACCAGGTCCACTAACGTCTGCATACCGCAGGCCGTCGCCAAACTCGATGTGGGCATAAAGAAATAGCAAATCCGCTTGGCCACCCAGCCTGGTTGGATGCTGCTGGGATGCCGCCACCGGCCCTGCATAATGGCCACGGGCGTTTCCCCAATGGTGACAATATCCCCCGGCTTAGCATAGGGCTCCACATAGCGTTTGACCGTATCAATGGGGCTATCGAGGGGACCCAGCAGGTGGGTGGGAATTGGCAGCACCTCGGCCTTGGGGGTGGTGCGCCAGTTTTGAGGCGCGTTGGGGTCAGGATATTTAAGCGGCACCACCACATTGCCCATTTTAGGAATCCGACCCTCGGGACCATAGGTTAGATAGTGCACCTTGATCCACAGAGCCTTGAGCTTAGACAAATCGGGGCCTTGAATATCCACCTTGACCTTGAGCCCGGTGGATTTACCCGTTTTGACAATGTAAGCAAACCAGTAGTTGTCAGGTCTGGCCGGAGCGTCCTCATGATTAGACACCAGCTGGGTGGTGACCGTAATGCCGTCTAAACTACTCCCCGACAGTAGCTCTGCCTCAACAGAAATTTCCGGCACCATAATTTCTAAGGTACGGGTGAGGTTTACCAGGGCGGGCTCTCCCTCAATGACGTAGTGCTGGGGTTCTCGGGTGGTGATGGTCCATTTCCCAGACTCCAGCTCCAGCCGATTGCCCGGGCGACCCTGATACTGCCGTTCAATCAGGAGCCAAACTGCTAGGACCAGCAATATTAATAGACTCACCAGTGTGCCCAAAATCCCTGCCATTAAAGGGGTACTCCTCTGCCATCTAAGTGGTTGGTCTAACGGTTGGTGTGGTAATAAACCAACGCTAGGGTTTATATGTACATCCGTAAGATTTGTATCGCACTCTAGGACGCGAAGCAATCAACCAAGCAATCAACCAAGCAACCAACAGGGGGATCGCCTATCTCAGAAGCTCAAATAGACCATCGTCTAATTCATAGCCCAGGGTACGAACCATCAGCTTCAGTTTTTCAATGCCATCAATCTGCTTATCCTTAAGCCACTGGGCGATGGTAAACACCTTGCCCATGACAAAAATTTCGAGGGCTTCTGGGTTGTAACGAATGCCATCTAACGGGCTGAACTGATGGGGCACCAGCATGGCCGCATAGCGACCCAGGTCACCGGATTCCACATCTAAAAACAGCGGTAGCCACGGATAATGGCTGTCCAGACGAATAAACCACAGCCGTACTTCAGGAACTTCAGACAGTTCGCGAGGATCGTTGGCATCACGGGGATAGTCGATTTCAAATCTTAGTTTAAGGTCGGCCTGGTGCCAATCAACTTGACTCAGGGCGGTGTGGGCGACCGCCAGGTCCAAAGACTGGAGGTGTTTAGCACCGACAACAATGGAGTGAGACATTGTAAGCAGATGAAACAGACTAACAGTGTGCCTTGCTGTGGAAGACTTTACTAGGGGGCGCTGGGTAGGAGTTCCTGTTTCCCATCCACCGGTCACGATATATTGCATCTGTCAGATGAGTTAGGACAATGAATATCCCTGAAAGCCTTAAACTGCAGCAGCTAACCTGACGCGCAACCGACGTTGCCATCCGTCGATTGCTATACAGAAATACATACGTTTAAATTTCCTATGACTTCATCTCCCATTCGTGTTTGCATCACCCTGGGGACACGCCCTGAAGCAATTAAACTGGCTCCGGTGATCAAACAGTTTCAGAAAACCCCCGAATTTGACACCAAGGTTGTGCTGACGGGCCAACATCGGGAGATGGTGGATCAGGTGATGCAGCTGTTTGAAATTCAGGCGGATCGCGATCTGAATATCATGCAGCCCAAGCAGACGCTGGCAGACATTACCTGTCGTAGTTTGCAAGGGTTACAAACCCTGTTTGCTGAGCTAGACCCCCAAATTGTGCTAGTTCAGGGGGACACTACGACGGCATTTGCCGCTGCCCTGGCGGCGTTATACCAAAAAATCCCCGTGGGGCATGTGGAGGCCGGACTGCGTACCGACAACATCTTAGATCCGTTTCCTGAAGAGGCGAATCGACGGCTGGTGTCTCAAATCACCACACTGCATTTTCCGCCTACCGATAAGTCAGTGGCGAATCTGGCGGCGTCTGGGGTGAGTGGGACCGTCCTTAAAACCGGCAATACGGTGATCGATGCTTTGCAAACGGTGGCCTCAAAGGCACCGGTCTGTGATGTGCCGGGGCTAGACTGGGACAAGCATCGGGTGATTTTGTCGACGGTCCACCGCCGGGAAAACTGGGGCGCACCACTGCAGGATATTGCCACGGGGTTTTTGCAGGTGTTAGACCAGTTTGAGGATGTGGCGCTATTGCTGCCGCTGCATCGTAACCCCACCGTGCGAGAGCCCCTAAAGGCGGCCCTAGAATCGCACCCTCGGACATTCTTAGTGGAGCCCCTCGACTACGCTCAGCTGGTGGGGGCCATGAGACGGTGCTATTTGCTGCTGACCGATTCGGGAGGATTGCAGGAGGAGGCCCCTGGTCTGGGTAAGCCAGTGCTGGTTCTCAGGGAAACAACCGAGCGACCAGAAGCCGCGGATGCGGGGACGGCCAAGCTGGTGGGGACTAATCCGGCGGTGATTACCGCCGAAGCCGCCAAGCTCTTGAGCGATCCGACTGCGTATGATGCCATGGCCAGAGCGATCAATCCCTTTGGCGATGGTAAGGCATCAGAACGGATTGTCGGAGCGGTGCGAGACTACTTTAGTTAGGGCCCGGCGGGACCGGGGTTAGGGCTTTTTGGGGTCTTCTGCCTGACTGTTAGGTGAAGAATCTAATAAACTCTTTTTTGAGGACTTCAGGGATTTCCACAGCTTTTTAATTTGCCCATAGGCATCTTCCGAGGTTATTTTTCCGCCTGTTTCAAGGTTGCAAATCAGTGCAACTCTATTGGCAAATTCCTGCAAATTGGAATTAAATACCATGCGCTCAGGCGTAAACTCACCATGGTATGGAGCACGGGGCATGATGAAATTTTCTTTTTGCTTTTGAGGGTCGTCAGCCAATGGAGAGTCCTCTGGGTTGATTAAGTAGCGTAAATTAATGCTTGATTAATATCCGGATGTCGCTATCGATGCCTTTACGATCATAGCAATGTCTTTTACCGAAGGCTCATCATCGTAGTGTAATTGGCTACACGTTTAGGGTTACCCCAAATAGACAGGTTTGAGACATGTGCCTGTCACTGCACCAGTGTCTGAATTAAGACCATGCCTTCAGATCGGTCAATTTCACGGTGGGGTGGCAGGGTGTCTAGGTGGTGAGCTTCTACCAACACATACAAGGTATTGTCTTGCCAGCGGTCGATGAGGGCCTGGCTAGAGAGGGTGGGGATGTTGCGATCGCAATAAAAATTTAGACTGGGCCGCCCATGGTAAAACGTAGTAACCACCTCAGCATCCGCCGGTACCCGTTGGTTCACCATGGCGGCTACCGGCTTAACCCCATAGGCTTCGTTTAGTTCCCACAGCCAAAAATCCGACCCCAGCAGCAGCAACAGCGTCAGATACAGCCCTGCCATCAGCGTCAGACACCAGTGGGGCTGCCGTTGCCACAGCTGTCTACTCGCCCAGCCAGACCCTAGGCCCAGGGTAATCCCAATGGCAATCAGCGTCGGTTGCTGGTCAGCCACGCCCAGATAAATACCACCGCCAAGGGCTACCACCGCAATCAGCACCAGTAAGCTAACGGCCCATCGGGGCGGCTTTTGCCAGCAGTGGTGCAAATACGCCCCGATGGCCAAGGCCACAAACGGATACAGGGGCATGATGTACCACGGCAGCTTAGTGCCCATCAGGGATATTGCCCCCAGGTAAATGCCCGTCCCCACCAGCACCAGCTGCCCCCAAGACCGCTGCCGCTGTCGCCAGGCCAGCAACACACCAGCGGGCCAAAACATCAGCCAGGGCCAGCTATATTTCAGTAGCTCTAATAGGTAGTACCAGGGGGGCTGCTGGTGCTGTTCGATGGCAGAGGTGACCCGCTCAAATGACTGAGATACAAAGTGCCCTTGCCAGTAAACATCGCCATAGCGCATCAGCTGAGCCCCGTACCAAAGCACAACTGGCAGACTGCCCAGGACCATGCTTAGCCACAGGTATGGGTTGCGAAACAAGTTTTGATTGAGGGGGCTTTTAGCCTTCAAAGTCTGGGGCGGCTGGTCTTTAAAGTCCCCCATCCTTGGGGGATTTAGGGGGGCTGAATTGTCTATCGATTTACCCCCAGCCACGGCTTGAATAACAAAGAAAACCAGCGCAACTAGCCCCAGCAACAGCACCAAAATCCCCTTTGTTAGCGCTATTAACCCCAAGCCAATACCCACACCAAGGGCATATCTGGGTCGCTTTCTAGCTTGCAAACCCCACAGCAGCACCAGCAAAAACAGCGTCACCGCTACCCCATCACGCATTGCCAGCCGACCGTGACGCACCACCGGCAAAAGGGTTAAAAACACCCCCGCCGACAGCAGGGCCGGTCGCCGTTGCCCGAATACTTCGCGCCCTACCCAATAGAGCAGCGGTACGGCCAGGGCACTGACCATGGCTGGGAGCAGTCGCGACGTCCACTCTGAAACACCCCCCAGGTAGCCCGTTGCCATGAGCCACTCCACCAGGGGCGGCTTATTCAAATAAGCGTCACCGTAAAGGGTGGGGTAAACCCAATCGCCGCTGGTGGCCATGCCCCGCGCCACGGAGGCAATAGTGCCCTCATCCCAGTCCCGCAGGGGCAGCATCCCTAACCGCCACAAATATAAACCCCACGTTGCCAACAGCAGCCACAGGCCATCCATCAGCTCCGTTTTAGCTGCTTTAAACGGAGCTGATGAATGGCCTGACAGCCAGGATTTTTTCACCCGATTAACCACGACAACTCAACCCAGGAAAATTTATCCAAGAATTCCGAGAATTCCGAGAATGTATTCAAGACAATGGCACAATGACTACGCCCTATCATATTCCTCCCCCCATGACCCGCTGGCAATTGGGACCTGGCTGGCTGGGCCAACGCCTGCAAGCGTTGATCCAGGCAAAACGATGGCACTGGTTAATTTTATTGATGTGGATGGTGCCCCTGCTGCTGGCAGGCTTTTTTGACTTAGATCATCAGAGCCTCATGGCCCATGACGAAGGACTCTACGCCCGTCGTGCCAGAGTCATTGTGGATACCGGAGATTGGATTCATCCCTGGGCCGCACCCCACCATAAAACCCCTGGGCCCTATTGGGTGGTGGCTTTATTTATCCAACTGGTTGGTCGCCATGAGGTGGCGGTGAGGTTGCCGAGTGTGTTGGCCAGCATCGGCTGTATCTGGCTCACCTATGCCATTGGTCGCCGTTTGCTAACGCCAACCGCTGCCCTATTGGGGGCGCTGTCTTTGGGGGTGGCCCCCCTCTGGCTGCAGTACAGTCGCTTAGCCACCCCCGATGTGGTGTTTACGGGGCTAATTTTATTGGCCGTCTGGCTATTGCTAAAGGCCGATGCTGATTCTCCAGCCCGTCGCTGGTTGTGTTTTGGGGCGGGGGTAACCCTGGGTATTTCCGTACTCATTCGCAGCGCTTTGGCGGCGGTGCCCATTGCCTGTTTGTTGCCCTATTTACTCCTGTCTGGGCGGCATCACCTAAAACAGTGGCGTTTTTACCTGGGGGGGCTAGTCGGTCTGCTGCCCACGGCAGTTTGGCTCTGGCTCTGTTGGCGACGCTACGACATGGCTGTCATCAATGCGCTGATAAATTTTCCGGTGAGTCAGGGTCTGAGTGCAGATAGGGTCAAATCCCCGCTGTTTTATCTGTTTAATCTGATGGTGAATGATTTCCTCTGGGTGTTTTTTGCCCTGGGGGCGGTCATTTTGTTGCTGAGACGCTTGGTGCGCTCAAATGCTACCGCTCTATGCCAGCCTCAAATTTCTTTGTTGCTGCTTTACCCACTGTTCTATCTGGGGTTGCTGAGTTTTGCCTCCACTAAGCTGCCCCACTACGCCATCCCGGTCTATCCATTTTTAGCCCTGTTGACGGGGTATGCCATGGATCAGCTGGTGTGCCAGGGCCCCAATGCCATGCTTAAACGTTTGCTGGGGGCTGTTAATGGTTTGTTGCTGATTTTGGGGGGTGCGCTCACGGTGGCGGCCGGCCTAGCCTTGACGACCAATGTTTTACCGAGCACAGAAGATATTAGACCCTATGCGCCCATTGCCTTGGGCCTTGGGGCTGCCTGGTTGGGGGCCGGTCTGCTGTGGTTCAACGTGTGGTTTAGAGACCAACCCCGACAGGGGCGCTTACTCAGCTGGCTGACCCTGTTGCTATTGGGGCATTGGAGCAGTCTGATGATTGCCTGGGGCACCGCTGAGCTGGGCAATATTAATCCTGAGATGAAAGCCCTATTAATTCGTCAGGATATTCAACCCATATTGCAGACCGAGGCCGTAGATTTTTCCCCTGGTCTGAACAGTAAACGCAGCACCCTGCTGAGGTTTTATACACCCAACCCCGGTGAAAAGCTCCCAACGTTAGACCGGGCTGCGCCCCATGACTATCTATGGATTGAGGACAGTGAACTGCCGCCCCTCAATCGGCCCTACGACTCACTGGGGCAGATTAAACAAACCCATTTGATCAAAATTCGTCCTTAGTCATGCCGAGTCTGCTAATACGCTGCAAAAGCGTAAGGATTCCGGGGCTATTTCGATGGAATAGTGATGATGTATCAATTTACTGTTTGAAATGGTGAAAACCTGCCAGTACAAACCCTAGTGCTTGCTGATATAGAGCATCTGGGATGGGGAATTCCTAGTGCCGTTTTTTTGCTTTCCAAGTGCCGCCGTAAATGTAATGACGGTTGTCTTGACTCAGAGGTGTCCAGCACAGGGCACAGACAAAGGACCAATCGATTTCTATGGGCTGATATTTCACTCGGTACAGCACCTCTGAGGGCTGTCCACATAGTTTGCAGTTTTTCTTTCGAACGCGATGTTTCATCTTTTTTTACGGCGATTGCTTCATGCTGGCTAGGTTATTTAGCCCCCAGCAGATTTCTCGCCGTCAGTGGCAGCTGCAATGGGGCATGGGGCTTTGGTTGAGTCTGATGTTTGCCATGGCCTATGGTTATTTAGCCATGCAAAAGGGCTTTGCAGCAGACTATGTGGTTCAAGACGATGCCCGCCACTATTTGTTTTGGATGGAGCGCTTTCAAGATGCCGACGCCTTCCCTAACGATTTGATTGCGGATTATCTCCAGTCTATTGCTCCGGTGGGTTATAAGCTGCTGTACCGGTTTGCCAGCTATGCTTACCTGGACCCAGAGTGGTTGGCTAAGGTGTTGCCCCCGCTGCTGGGGCTGGTGGCGGCAGGCTATTACTACTGTCTGACCGTGGCTATTTTTCCAGTCCCCATGGCGGGGCTGATGGCGTCTGTCATGCTTAGCCAGCATCTATGGTGCAACGATGATTAGGTGTCGGCGTCGCCAAGGGCGTTTATTTATCCTTTGCTCATACCGTTGCTGTTTTATTTTGTGCGGCAGCAGTGGGGGGTGAGCCTGGTGTTTCTGGGGCTGTTGGCTCTGTTTTATCCGCCTGTGGCTTTGGTGGCGGCTACGCTCTATGCCGTGCATGCGGTGGATTGGCAAAAGCTGCCGGTGATGTGGTGTTACCCCTGGCGGGTGGTGATTCGAGCCCGCTGTCGGGTTGCGATCGCAGCCCTCGTCATCACCCTGGTTTGTCTGTTACCCACCTATGTGCTTTCCCAAAGCTATGGACCGGTGGTGACCATGGCCCAGGCCCACAGCATCCCAGAATTTCAACCGAGCGGTCGCCATTCATTTTTTCGGGCAGGTCTATGGCGCTACTGGCTGATGCTGTATGGCGGCCATGGCGCTATTCTCAAGCGCACCATCTTTACCCCCGTCACCCTGGTGGCCGCCGTATTTTTATGGCCCATGGTGCGCTGGCGAGGCTGGTTTCCCAGCTTAAAAAACGTACAGCCGAGCCTGTCTATCTTTGCTGAACTTACCCTGGCGGCCATGGTGTGGTTTCTGGCGGCCTATGGCTTGGCCTTTCGGCTACATATGCCAGGTCGCTACACCAGCCACTGTATTCTGCTGGCCATGCCCATTTTGGCGGCCATTGCCTGGGTTTCGTTGCTGGGGTCCCTGGTGCTTTATCAGCGTCGCCTTGTCAAACTGACGGCGGTGCTGCTGGTTCTGGTGCCCTTATTTTTCTACTATCCTCTGCTGCTCCAAAAGTTTCCCAAAACCCTTTATGTGACGGGGCATGAGGCACTGATCTATGAGTATTTACAGACCCAGCCCAAGGACACCCTGGTGGCTTCTTTAGACTACGAAGCCGATAACATTCCCACCTTTGCAAAGCGGTCGGTTCTAATGGCTTCAGAATATGGCACACCGTTTCACCTGGGCTATTATCGACAGATCCGACAGCGGGCCGCTGATTTGCTCAGGGCCCACTATGCCAGCGATAGGGCCACGGTGAAAACCTTTGCTGACACCTATGGTGTGGATTTTTGGCTGATCAATAAGGTCGCGTTTGACCCCAGCTATTTGGCCAACCATCGCTATTGGCACAACAACTATCAGGCGTTGACTAATGCCGCCATAGACCACATGGGACAGGCGGGGGTGTTACAAACGAGTCTCGAACGGTGCGCCGTGGTCGAGACGGCTAATTTTTCGCTGGTGCCCACTGACTGTGTCCTAGGCGATTAGGTCGCCGCCACTTGCGGCGACTCTTCGCAGTATGATCAGTGCGACCTTGAGTCTAGCAACCCATGACGTATCCTTTGCCCCGCTGGCTGGTCACGCTGTATAAGTCTCCGTGGACGGCTGTGATCATTGTCGCCATTCTTGGTCTGATCGGGACCCTCAACCACAGCATGTGGCGCGATGAGATGAATGTGTGGCTGATTGCTCGGGACAGTCCGTCGTGGTCGGCGTTTGTCGAAAACATTCACTACGACCGGGCCCATCCAGGCTTGTGGCATCTGCTGGTGGCCATGCTCTATCAACTGTTTGGGCATCCCGTGGCCATGCAGATATTTCACTGGCTGTTGGCCATGGGGTCGGTGCTGCTGATTTGGCGATGCAGTCCATTTAGGCAGTGGCAAAAGTGGCTGATGACCTTTGGCTATTTGCCGTTTTATGAGCACCTGCTGATTGCCCGTAACTATGCCGTGGCCATGCTGCTGCTGTTTGCGATCTGTGCCCTGTGGCCCCAGCGGCAGCGGGCCTACTGGCCATTGGCGGGGCTGCTGGTGCTGCTGGCAAATAGTAATGTCTATGCGCTGTTAATTGCGATCGCACTTGCCATCACCCTGGGACTGGAGCTGCTGTTCGACGCCAAACTCCGTCACAGCTGGTTGGATATTGCGTTTAGCGCCGCCCTGATTATCGGGGGCTATGCCATGGCGCTCTACTTTATACTGCCCCCCAGCGATGTGGCCGGTCAGGCCCTAGAGTCCTACGTCACCGGTTTAGACATGCGCCATTTACTGAGGACCATCGGTCGAGTGTTTGGCGGGTATTACGTCATTATTCCCAACGGCTCACGATACCTGGACCTGATTGTGTGCGGGGCCATTGCCCTTGCGTCTTGCTACGTGGCGATCTTAAAGCTGGTCAAAAAGCCCTATGCCCTGGTGTTTTATCTACTAGGCAACGGCATTATCCTGGTCTTTACCTACGCCAAATTTATGCCCAGTGCCGTGCGGCACTATGGCAACATTTATCTGGTGCTGATTGCCGCGCTGTGGCTGGCGCATCACTACGCGCCTTCCCCGGCCATTACCCAATACCTCCCCGCGCTTGAGCGACGAGCGCTGTCTTCCCAACGGTGGTTTAGTTGGGCATTTGGGCTGATTTTAACGGCACATTTTCTAGGGGGTATCTTTCTATTTACGATGGATCTGTCCATTCCCTATTCGGCCAGTCGGGCTACGGCTGCCTACATGCGTCAGGCCAACCTACAGGACGAGTTTATTGTCGCCAGCCGTGATGCCCAAATGGCCTCTTTAAGCGGATATTTTAATCGGCCTTTCTACTTTCCAGAGCGTCAGGCCATCGGCAGCTACACCTTATTTTTCAAAGGCGTTCGTAACGAGGTTAATGAGCCAGAGGTTATCCGCCAGGTTACACAGCTCCTGACCGAGCACCCGAAAATTCTTATGGTGCTTAGCAAAGAGCTGAGGGAACCGACAGATGGGTTAACCATTGAACCCATCAAGTCGTTTACAAAGGCCTGGCAAAATGAAGAGTATTACCTCTACTGGGTAACCGCAGCCCCATAGCCTGCGGGCGGCTTTCAAACCTGCCCTAGGCTTCTGTCGTATCGGAAGATTCTGGAGTGTCAGCTGACTCCGGTGTCTTCTCCGGTTCAGCTGACGCCCCTGCTTTAGCCTGAGCCCGCTGCTCCCGCTTCTTACGCTCGGCTTCCAAAATGTCTTTCATCACTTCCTGGGCCTGGGCCATCTTGTCCAGGTTGCTGCGGTACATCTCCAGGTCCTTATCCACCTTGTCAGCGGGTAAGGCTAGCAGTTCAGCCGCCGTTTTTAATAACTCCTCACGCTTGTCCTTATCGTCTAAGGAGGAGACATCAACAATTTCAAACAGGGTGTAAAGACCCACGGCCATGAGCCGGGTGTACTTAGCACTGGCCTGGTTAGCCACCGTATGCAGCTTGCCCTGCAGACTGTCACCACCGGTGGTCTTGGCATTGCCAAGCTGGGTATTCAGGTCGCTTAGGGATAGACCTGAGAGGTCAGCCTTTAGGGTTTCAACATCCTGGCGGTATTTTTGAGGATCGCCACCGACGGCCTGGCAAATAGCCGAAAAAATAGAGACCTTATCTTGTTCCGGTTCATACCCCACCATAAACCGGTCAAAACTGGTCACAACGCCCAGGGCATAGAGGGAGTTATAGACAAAATCGACATTGACCGAAAGCAGATGCATTTCCACCATCAGTTCCTCTACCACTCGCCGGTATAGAGAATTGATGGGACGGGAGTGATGGTTATAGAAGGCTCGCTTTGTATCGGAGACCGTACGGAGGTTAGTCACAGGTGGGGATAATAAAATGCTAGACATCATTTTCTACTGACGATGACCTTTTGCCAAGAATTGTAAATTCCAGGCTAAGGCGTATTTCTTGTGATGGATGCCTATACCACCTTAACGAAAATCAGCCACCTATCTCACATAGGATGTCGATCATTCTGCTCAAGGTTGGTTGCTCACAGCCCTCGATGGGGTCATTCAGCGAGGGCTAATCTATCTGCGTTTTCAGGGTTGCCCTAAAATGCCATGGGTTCGGGGGCTGCTTGAATGGCCTCATCTTCGCTGTCGTAGATCGCGAAGACCGAATCCATCATGGTCACTTCAAAGACCAGTTTTGACTCTGGATGGACATTGCAAAGCTTAAAGCTGCCTTCTGCCTTATTGGCATCTCGCATGCCAGCCACCAAAGATGTCAGGCCTGAGCTATCGATAAAATTAACCTGGCCCAGGTTGACAATAATGTGGGGGGTAGTGTTGCTAATACAGTCCTGTAGCTTGAGGCGAAACTGCCATGCAGTTGTGATATCTAATCTCCCCTGGGGCAAAAAGACAACGACATTCTGATTGCTGTCGGGTGGGGTGACAATTTTTTGCTCCATGGTAACCGTCCCTTCAATTCAATATCTGAATCTAATGCCTACGCTGTGAGTTTAAAGAACGCAAGTCAGAACCACGTTCGCATAAACCATCATGCCCTTGACTTCATAAGAAAGGTATGAAAAGTTCAGCGCTTACGACAAATTGCGGATTTTTATTGACATGCGAGCTGTCAGCCTATCCGCAATTACGACACATTCGTAGAAACGTGCTTACTAATCTGCATAGGAATACGGACTAAATCAGGACATTTACGTACGTAAATGTACAAAAACCTTCGTCCGATCCAAGTCAGCGTAGCCGTCATATTTAGAGATGGCAAAAGGGTGGCAGTAGTTCCATATGCCCATGCTAGAAACTACCTGCCATTAGATTAGGGCTATGTCCTAGGCCTGCCAGTTAACCCAATCCTGTGGCTTGAGGAAGATGTCGTACAGCTTTGCTTCAGGCGTGCCTGGTTCGGGCGCATAGCTATATTCCCAACGCACCATGGGGGGCAGGGACATCAGAATAGATTCGGTGCGACCGTTGGTCTGT